>JAEVZU010000081.1 GCA_023392075.1 Bacillota bacterium
CTTTGAGCCGCATAGCGGCCACAAAATGGTTATGAAATATCTTCCGCTCCTCTGACAGCTACTGCCTGCTGTCTCCTTCTGAAAGATACCCGTCCAGAATATTGACAACTCTTCTGGCGCGCTGTGCTATTCCGGTATCATGAGTAATCATAATTATTGTTTTTCCATCCCGGTTTATTTCCTCGAACAACTCCATAACCTGGGTGCCGGTTTTTTGATCAAGAGCCCCGGTGGGTTCGTCTGCCAGAAGTATGGCGGGTTCGGTAACAAGCGCACGTGCAATGGCAACACGCTGCTGCTGTCCCCCCGAAAGCTGATTTGGCAGATTCCCCATTTTATCGCCCAGACCTACCCGAACAAGTATATCTTTTGACCGCCTTTGCCTCTGAGAGTGGGGAAGCCCTGAGTAAATCAACGGCAGCTCTACATTTTGAAGTGACGTCATCCTGGGCAGCAGATGAAAGCTTTGAAATACAAAACCTATCTCCTTGTTTCTGACCCTTGCCAGCTCAATTTCATTCAGTTGATTTATATCGTTACCCGCCAGATGGTAGGTTCCCGACGTAGGTACATCCAGACAGCCTATAATATTCATCATGGTGGACTTTCCCGAACCTGACGGACCCAAAATGGACAGGAATTCTCCCGATTCCACCAAAAGATTTACATCATGAAGCACTTCAAGCTCCTCTGAACCCATAATGTAACTTTTACAAATATTTTTCATGTTAAGTATTTCAGCCATTACCGGAGCCTCCGTCAGCTGTGCCGTTTGTTCTTTGGCCTCCGAACCTCACGCCTGCATTATTATCCGGATTTATATACAGAACTGTTTCACCGCCGGCAATCCCTTTTTTCACTTCCACAATGGCACCATTATTAATTCCTGTTTCTATATCAGTCCTTACCGGCCTGCCTTTGGAATTTTCCTTTAATACATAAGGAGTATTGTTGTCATCAAATTGTACAACAGACATGGGAACAGTTACCGCACCTTTGACAGTATTGTCTATAAGTCTGACCTCGGCAGACATACCTGCCTTTAACGCCGGGTCCTTCCCCAGCTCTATGTCGGCGGTAAAATAGGTCACCCCGTTTGCGACTACACCCTCTCTTGATATATGGCTTATTTTGCCTTTTATCTCTTTATTTAAAGCACCTATTTTTACCGTAGCTTCCTTCCCTTCTTTAAGTGAACCAATGTCATATTCATCAACCTTCACATTTATTTTAAGATTGCTGTAATCTACTATTTCCATCAGCTTTGTACCGGCCATAACCATCGCATTTTCCTCCACGCCTACACCTGATACTTCACCGTCAATATCCGCTGCCAGCTTGTCACCGGTTGATGTTTCAGCCAAAACATCACCTTTCTTCACCGTTTCCCCCTCTTCAACGTAAATATCGGTTACCTGCATAACCATGTCGGCTATTATGGTTTGACGGTGCCTGGTCTCAACATTTCCTGTGAATGAGCGGTAGGTTGTTATGTCAGCCAATTCGGCTTTTACACTCTCATATACCTTTGAATCTCTTCTCGATAAGAAAAGCACCACAGCACATGCTATCAAAAGAACGATAACAATAAAGGCAATCCATTTTCCGGGTCGGGATTTCTTTTTGGGCAGCATTACAAGTTATCCTCCTGTAAACAATTCATCATTACTTTTAAGCTATATTACCCTCTATTGACAATGTATAATACGCCTCACGCCGGCTAAATATTAAAGAGCATCCAGCAACCATTATGGTAAGATGCTCTTCATAATTTATATTTGCTAAATTTAAGAGAAATATACAAAAGCTTAATATTATAAATATTTCCATCCCTGCCATCAGAATGTTGCTTTATTTGTGTTTGAATATATAATTAAGATATGGAAATTTTCCTGTAAAATATTGAATTTGAGGGCTGAATAATGCCGGCAGGCCTATAACCCTATGATAAAAATAAAATGTATGAGGCAAATAATATGATAACCAAAGAGCAATACAGGATATACGTAGTTGAAGATGACGGCATGCTGGCCGAGGAAATCTGCCGTCTGTTGATGAAATGGGAGTATGAAGTCCGTATAGCTGAAATGTTTGACAATATACTTGATGAGTTTTCGACCGTTCAGCCGCACGTTGTTTTAATGGATGTCAATATTCCTCGCTACGATGGCTTTCATTGGTGCAAAAAAATCAGGGATGTATCCAATGTCCCTATCATTTATATTTCATCCAGGGACAGCAGCATGGATGTCATAATGGGAATGAACAACGGAGGCGACGAATACCTGACAAAGCCGTTCGACAATGCCGTCCTGGTAGCTAAACTTCAGGCAGTCATCCGGAGAACCTATGAATACAACCTGCAGGAATCCCATGTTCTCCGGTACCGTGGGCTCACTGTTCAGCTGGATGAAGCGGCGGCGGTTTATGATAATAAAAAATGCGAGCTGACCAAAAACGAACTGAAGATTCTGAGACTCTTCATGGAGAATCAGGGAAAAATAGTTACCCGGGAAGCCTTGATGAGGAGCTTATGGGATGATGAAATCTATGTCAACGAAAATACTCTGACGGTTAATGTAAATCGCGTCAGGCTTAAGCTGGAGGAACTGGGACTTCAATCATTTATTATTACGAAAAAAGGAATGGGGTATATGATTCCATGAAGAC
The DNA here is from genome assembly GCA_023392075.1 of Bacillota bacterium. Taxonomy (GTDB): domain Bacteria; phylum Bacillota; class Clostridia; order Acetivibrionales; family DSM-1351; genus Ruminiclostridium. The sequence goes on from JAEVZU010000081.1 coordinate 2,671, forward strand.
AATAGCCTATATCAAGGGACAATGGGAATGGATAGTCAGTCAGACGGTCATTATTATCCTGGTCAATTTGATTCTATTGACAAGCACTCCCCTGGCGAAGACTCTGGGGGAGATTTTTTATCTGGATTTGCTGGTTATTTTGATATCGGCGGCCGGGTATTTCTTTCATTACAGGCGCTTGAATAAAGCTCATTTAAAAATCAGGCAAACAATATCCAGGGATATTGACGGGGAATTGGCTCAGGAATCCGGCGTATTGGCGGAAAATATCCCGGGAATCGGCCTGTTAAAAGAAGTACTTGAATACAATGGCAGGAATTTCGACCATAAAGAAAATGACTACAGGCAGCGAATGAATGATTTAAAGGATTATCTGACCCAGTCCGTCCACGACTTGAAAGTTAACCTTTCCATATGTGAGATGGCTGCAAACCGGCTGGAAAACGAAACAGCTATTGCGAATAAATTATTATTTCAGATTGACCAGATGAAATTCCGGATAAACCAGGTCTTATCCATAGCCAGAGCCAATCATTACAGCGAGGATATCGTATCGGAGAGTGTGGATGTGGAACAGGTTATCAGGGATGCAATAAATGACAACACGGAATTCTTTATAAATAAAGGTATAAGTATTCATAACCGGATAAAGCCGTATCACTTTATCAGTGATAAAAAGTGGATTCACTATATAGTCACCCAAATTCTCAACAATTGCAGCAAGTATACTGTAAAAGGCGGAGAAATTACCATATTCAGCCGGGAGGATGAAATGGGCTATTATTTACACTTGAAAGATAATGGAATCGGTATTCCCGAAGAGGAACTCGACCGGGTCTTTGACAAAGGTTTTACCGGCACCAACGGCAGAAGCAGCACAAAATCCACCGGGATGGGAATGTATTATGCAAAAAAAGTAGCTAAAGTTCTGGGCATCGGAATGACAGTGCAAAGTAAAAGAGGCGCATATACCGAGTTCATCCTATCTTTCTATAAATTATCCGATTATATGCAGCGGAAGATGAACTAAGTTATTGTTAATATGACAAAAAAGTCACATTCAACTCCAAAATGTCATTCAAATCGATAGAACCTGAATGATCCATGACCTAAAATAGAATCATATCAGATTTCATAAGGAGGAAGTTGAATGACTTCGTTAATTGAAGTAAAAAATCTGACCAAGCTTTATGGTCAGCAAGGTTCTGTTTGCCAGGCACTGCACGAAATAAATCTTGAAATTGACGCTGGTGAATTTGTAGCTGTTATGGGGCCGTCAGGTTCAGGAAAAACCACCCTGCTGAATATTATTTCTACCATTGACAAGCCCACCCGGGGGCAGATTATCCTCGACGGAAGAGAAACCGGAACTTTAAAGGAAAAGGAACTGGCCCTGTTCCGCAGAGATGTTATCGGCTTTGTATTTCAGGAATTCAATTTGTTAAACAATATGACCATCCGGGATAATATTGCCCTGCCTCTTACGCTGAACAACGTAAACACCGAAAAGATTCTGCAAAAAGTCGGGGAACTGACAACGCTGTTTGGTATCGACAGCCAGCTGGACAAGTATCCCTACCAGCTCTCAGGCGGGCAGAAGCAAAGAGCCGCTGTCTGCCGTGCCCTGGTCAACAACCCTAAAATATTGTTTGCCGACGAGCCCACCGGAGCACTGGATTCCAAAGCAGCTTCCGAGCTTTTGACCTGCTTCCGCAATGTCAGGAACCAATACGGAACTACGGTGGTGATGGTAACTCATGATGCTTCTGCCGCCAGTTACTGTGATCGGGTTTTATTCCTTAAAGACGGAATGGTCAGCGGTAAATTGGAAACAAACGGAAATGTGGATGAATTTTTTAAAAAGATTCTGAACATGGTGGCATTGCTGGGAGGTGAAAGGAATGAACGCCTTTAAAATCTCCTGGCTGCTTTTTAAAAACAACCTGAAGCTCTATAAATTTTATCTCAGAGTATTAATTATAACAACAGCAATTTATTATAATTTTTTGGCGGTCAATAATAATCCTTATCTGCAGGTTCTGAACGAACAATATTCCTATATGCGTATAGCCAGTTCCATATGCAGTATGATTTTAATTCTAACCGTAATTTCTTTCATGTTCCATGCAAATAATTTTTTCTACAAGCTGCGTTACAAGGAAATTGGTACTTACATGCTTATGGGCATACCCGGCAGCAAAGTAGGGACTGTCTTTGCCCTGGAAAGCATCCTGCTGGGAGGAATAGCCATGATCACGGGCCTGCCTGTCGGGCTGCTGTTTTCCAAACTCTTTTTTATGCTGCTGGGCAAAGCTATGATTCTCGATACCCAGATTCCGTTTTATATCCCGTTAAAAGCCATAAGCACGCTTCTTATGATTTTAGGCGGTATTATTGTTTTAATGGGATTAAAAAATTACCGGATGGTACGAAGAAGTAAGCTGATAGAAATTCTGAATGCGGCAAAGATAGAACAAAGCCTGCCGAAGATCAGATGGATCCGCGGCATAATGGGTGTCGCATGCATGGCTGCAGCCTACTATATGGCATTGAATATTTTTGATATGGAACTGGATTTTGCTCGGATTTCCGTTCTGATTTTGGTATTAATATGCATTGGCACCTATTTTTTCTTCGGCAGCTTTTTGGCTATTATCCTCAATAAGCTGATTCAAAAGAAAAAAGTTGTATATAAAGGGTCAAGGCTGGTAAGCTTCAGCAACACCCTGTTCCGGCTGGAAACGCATTACCGGAGCCTGTCCATGACTGCTATCCTGTGTGCTGCTACCTTTACCGCCTTCAGCGGCAGCATGGCTTTAAAATATTTTGCAGATAACAATACAGTTGTAGAAGCGCCTTACAGTATCAGTTTTGTTAATCAGAATAAAGCAACGAACCAAAAGATTAAAGAGCTGGTTCAGGAGTCTCCGCATAGAATTCTTGCCGAGCATCAATCCCATTTTATAAACGGTAAAGTTACTTATAACGATGGTAATGGAGAGAAAACAGAAACTTGCTTGATTACAAGTTATTCAGAGGTGAAAAAATCATTGATGGTAACCAGGCCGGACAATTACAGGCAAATCTTAAAAGGTATTGATCCGAAGGATAATGAAACGGTAAGCATTTTACATTCGAATCTGGTCTTTTCAGGCATAAGTCGTGCAGGAGAGCCCCACGTTATCCTGGGCAAAACCTTTACCTTGAAAAAGGAAGTCAAAATTCCATTTATTGGTGAATTACAGGATATAGGGAAATATAATACCTATATTGTGACGGATAAGCAGTATGAGCAATTAAAAGAAAGCGGCAAGGAAATGACACTGTACGGGATCAATATTACCGATGAGGAAGACAGCGCGTCCTTAGTTAAAAAAATCGGCGGAGTGATGAAAAATCCCAGGGACAATCTAAATAGCTTTGCCGGCCAGTATCAATACAAGTACTATCTGATCGGGGCCTTTTACTTCATGGGTCTGGTCATGGCTGTCGTCTTTGTGATTTCCACATTCAGCACCATGCATTTCAAAATATTAAGCGATGCCATCCTGGACCGGGAACAGTATAATATACTGATGAAAATAGGAATGACAGAGCAGGAAATCGACAAAAGTATATTTACCCAGGTGGGCATGGCATTTATTCTGCCGGCTTTATTGGGAATAGTGCATGGTATTATGGCTATTAAAGCACTGGAAGCTTTTATCCATTATCAGTTCACCGGCAGTATACTGGTAGGAGTCGGAGTTCTGATACTCGCCATGGCAGGTTTCTATCTTTTTATATGCAGAGAATACCGGAATATGGTAGTAAGGGGGTGGGGTAAGCATGAAACAGCCTGATCTTATAATACAAATATATACAAAAGCCAGCCGGATGATCACTGTTTTTCTGGTTTTTGTGCTATTGCTTGCAGGCTGCGGTATTATTCCTTCAACCAGGCCTTATCTGACGGAAGACAGGGACAGTCGTTGGGTGAATGATATTGCCTATCTTGAAAAGACGCTGCCACGGGTGCACAAGAACTTATATTTTCATCTTTCGGAACAGGAATTTACCCGGCTGCTGGAAGAACTGAAGAACAAGGTACCTGACTATACCGATGAACAAATTGAAATAGCTTTAAATGTTATTCTGGCCGACATCGGCGATACCCATACAGGATCAAATATCGGATCTGAATTCCAATATCCGCTGGAGCTTTATTGGTTTGCAGAGGGCATCTATATAACCGGTACAAACAAAGAATACCGGGAACTGCTGAATGCAAGAATAATCACGTTGAATGGAAGGAAAGCGGAGGAGGCGGCTAATACACTCAAACCTTTGCTAGCCGGAGCCAATGAAAGCTGGTTCAAAACTCAGATCACCTATTACCTGACAATCCCAGGGATCTTGAAATACTTTGGCTTAAGCAAGTCGGACGAGATTGAGCTGGGTGTTGAACTGAAAAACGGTCAGGTAAAGCAGGTTAAACTGAAACCGGTGAATTACAAGGAGTATGTGGCCATCGCTCAGTCGGATAAGGTTATTCCGAAGTACCAGAGCCGCCCGGAGGAAAATTACTGGTACGAATATCTGGAGAATGGGAAAATTATTTATCTGAATTATGGCAGCTGCCGGCAAATGAGAGATAAGCCTTTTGAAGTTTTTAAAAAGGAATTCTGGGAATTCGTCAAAAGTCATGAGGCGGATAAACTGGTTCTGGATATAAGAAAAAACCGCGGCGGCATCTCCACCATCCTGGACCCTTTTATCAAAGAACTTAAAAACAGCAGTTTCAATCAGCAGGGAAAACTTTATGTAGTTATAGGAAAAGACACCTTTTCTTCGGCAGTGCTAAATGCCATCAGTTTAAAAAAGAATACCGAAGCCAGTTTCGTTGGAGAGGCCACAGGAGGAGAACCGAACCATTACGGAGAGGTAAAGCAGTTCAAGCTCCCCAACAGCGGGATCACCATCCGTTATTCTACAAAATATTTTCATTGGATAAATGAAGATATCAACACCCTTGAGCCGGACAAGGTCATTGAAGAAACTTTCGCTGCTTACAGGGAAGGCACTGACCCGGTGTTGGAGTGGATACTTGAACAGGATTGAGTAATTAAATTGAGTAATTAAAAAGTATAAAAATGCAGCGCAATGAATCCTGCCCACAGGGGGTACGGCTTGAGCGACAGGATTCATTGCATTATGCAATATCCTTTATATTAAAGCAAAATCTCACCCCGTCAGCTATGTTTTCCACCCCGTAATCACTGCCGTGCAATTCCAGAATATTTTTGACGATGGACAATCCCAGACCGGTTCCTCCTGCTTTTCTCCCTCTTGATTTTTCAGCTCTGTAAAACCTTTCCCAGATTTTTTGAAGGTCCTCCTCCGCAATTTGTTCTCCGCTGTTTTCAATCATTATCCAGAGCCCGTCATTTCTTTTTTCGGTTAAAACTCTTATAATTCCATTGTTTCCGGTATGTCTGACGGCATTGCCCATTATATTTGTTACAACCTGCTCCATCCTTCTTCTGTCTGCCTGAACCTGGATATCCTTGTCTTCATGCATGATTACCAAAGATACATTCTTTTTTTCCATACTTTTATTCAGTCTGCATCCAATCTCATCAATAAGCTCAGCCATGACAAAATTTTCGACATTCAGATCATACGCCTTGGATTCAAGCTTTGCAAGCTCCAGCAGGTCCATAACCAGCTCATCCATTTTTTCAACTTCATCCAGTATTACATCTACATAGTGCTCCCTTTTCTCTTCCGCAATATTGTCTTTAAAACCCTCTGCGAAACCTTTTATAATGCCCAGCGGAGTCTTGAACTCATGAGAAACACTTGAAACAAACTCCTTTCGCATACTTTCCAGGCTTCTCTCCTTTTCAATGTCAAGCTTAAGCTGCACATTTGCAGATTTTAAATCCTCCAGACTGCGGCTGAGATTTCTGGAAAGCCGGTTCAGGCTCAAGGCCAGATTACCAAGTTCATCCTTTGACTTTACCCGGCATTCCTCCGAAAAATCCAGATCCGCCATTTTACCTGCAACGCTGTTCATTTTCAGCAGGGGTTTGGATATGCTTCTTGAAAATACAAATGCCATAACCAGCATAAGTAATATAACTATTGCAAATACATATCCGTAATAGGATTTCATGGCTTCAACAGCTTCATCCACAGGCTGCAATGAGGAAATGGCAAAAACATATTCCGAAATCTGATTATTTTTTATTACCGGTTTTACATATGCAATATTATCCATGCCGTTATTGATGTCGGTATAGTGAAAGCTGGTTGTTTTACCCGGTTCCACGCTGATTTTCTTAACCATCAGCAGCTGGTTCCAGTAGTCGATTGAGGACCACAGCAGTCCATTGTTGTAACTGGCGATTTGCTGGATTTGATCCGGCAGATTCAGTGAGATGACTTTACCCTTGATCTTATCCGGGCTGATTGCCTCCACCTTTATACTTTTAACGGCAGTTACAACATCTGCCGACGCCTCCGCAGGCATTGTCAGCAGGCCTGTTTCAGTAAACTTTTCAACTGTTTGCATATTATTCTCTGGTATGGAACCACTGCTGCGAATCACCGTATTGGCCGCAATAAGCTTGACATTTGAGTTCACCCAGGATTTGCCGTCCTTTCTGATTCCTGAAACAGATAACAGCTTATCATTGTTAAAATACCCGTCCACTTCTATTTCCGATCCTACAGAGAGCTCAAGCTTCTGGAAGTCCTCCAGGAAGGCTATATTGCTGAGTGGAATGCTCAAATTTCTGTTATCCGGCGTTTCAAGTGAAATAGAAAAGGAAGGCATGTATTTTGCCCTTCCGTCCTTGTCGAGAATAGCCAGCTGGGCATTATTTCTGCCGGTGAATTCATTTATTTTCTGAGTTATCGACTTACTGTCCCAATTTTCATTGGCATATGTATTCCCAAAACCATCCAAAGCCTTTTCCAGACTTGAACTCTTCATATACAGATAAATTTTTTCAAAAAATAATGACTGCCCGGCTATAAATACTCCAAAGCAGACCGTCATAAAAAGTACTGTAATCAGAAATAGTTTCAACACTATACTTCTTTTCATTTTCTGTTCACCTCAAATCTGTAGCCCATACCAATAACCGTTGAAATGCAGGAAGCCTTATCAGTCAGCTTGCTTCTTAATTTTTTAACATGTGTGTCGACGGTTCTCAGATCTCCAAAGTAGTCAAATCCCCATACCTTTGAAAGTATTACTTCCCGGCTGAGTACGATATCCCTGTTTTCCATGAAACACAGTAAAAGCTCATACTCCTTGTATGCCAGCTCTATCACTCTGTTATCAATCCTGACCGTGCGGGATAATTTATTTACCTCTATACCGCTCAGGCATAATATTCCGTCATCCTTTCCTACAGTTCCTTCGGCCCTTTTCAGCAGTATTTTTGATTTTGCAACAAGCACTCTGGGACTGAAAGGTTTAGTTACATAATCATCCGCACCCAATTCATAACCCATCAGTTTATCTTCCTCATCGGCTCTGGCAGTAAGCATGATAATGGGTACATCAGATATTTTTCTAAGTCTTTTGCATACTGACCACCCGTCTATTTCAGGTATCATGATATCCAGAATTACAAGATCTATCTTATTTGCTTCATAAACTTCCAAAGCCTCTTTTCCATCCTCAGTCTGAAGCATTGTAAAGCCTTCCTTTATGAAGTAATCTGCAACGATCTCCTGTATCCTTTCGTCGTCTTCGACCAGAAGTATTTTTTTGTCCATATATAAAAATTCCTCACATTTTACCCGAAATTAAACGCGCAAGTACGGACTCCAACAAATGGCAAGCTCTATTTGTTGAAGTCCGTACGGGAGCACTGATCCATACTAATGCCTGTATTGCATTTGTCCCACCTTGAGACAGCTCTATTTGGCTAATTTAACAGTCTTCCCGTTTGCAGTGATCTCATCGCCTATGAAAACAAGCTTTGCCTCCTTAATCTCACTCAATTCCACTTTATCGGCTTTTAAGTCGGTTTTTGCATCAATTATTCTGACAGCTATTGTTGGGGCATTTACCAAAAGCTTGGCATCTTTTTCAACGGGCTGCCTTTTTACCGATACCTCTGTTCCATTCTTAATTTCAAGCCCCTTGAACTCATCCATGCTGCCGAATGCCGTCAACGGAACAGTATAAACTTTTCCTTCACCTGTTTTAACAGTCATTTCAGATTCATTGATACTTTCTACAGTACCTGAGATTTCCGCGGGCATAATATTTATTATGTTAAAAGCTCCTGCAGCAGTTTTCATATCCAGCTTTACTGTTTTTCCGTTGGCGGATATTTCGGACGGAATAAATACTTTTATACCATCCGCAGGTGTTATTTTCTTTACTTCAGGTTCAGACCCAGCAACACTGCCCTCCGATATAATGATTACATTTCCTGCCGTCACTCCGGTGTTTTCACCAACCTTGTCTCCCTTCATTGTCAAGGCCGGACCTGTACCAGCAGTAAACATAATTGTTTTACCCAGACCTGCCTGCATACTTTTCAGAGAAACCTCCACACCCTTTGCAAGACCGAGAGCATCAAAGCCTTCCTGTTTTGACAACATTCCAAGCGGTACCATATAGGTTTCTCCGCCCTGGACTTTTACCTTCATATCGGACTGGCTAATTTCCTCAACCACGCCTGAAATCTCAGCCGGTGCAAACTTTTCCAGCCCGGGTGCGGTCTCGGCTTTAACTGCCTGAACTTCAGTCCCCTCTGCCGTATTCTCCCGGTCCGCAGGCATTGCCTGCGCAATAGCTGTTGAAGATGTAAATGAAAGTGCAGCCACAAGTGATAAAATTATTGTTTTTTTCATACCAAACTACCTCCGTAAAAAATTAATTTTAAGTTTATAGGCAAATTATATTGGTATGATGTGTACTCGATGTGTACTCAAAATAAACATTAAATGAACAATTTTTACCCGTTAGTACTATTATTACTTATTCTTTAAAGTTGCAAAGTTTGTTTTTTCATTGGCTGATACCATAATTGCCAGTATGGCCAGAAGATAAAACGGATATAGCACAAAAGAAAAGCTCTGTGCAAGCAATCCGAACAATGGCGGCATCAAGGCGGACCCTATGTAGGCAAAGGCCATCTGTATCCCCATAAAGGCTTGTGACAATTCTTTTCCAAAGCGGTTTGGTGTTTCGTGCAGCATGCAGGGAAAAATAGGAGCGCAGCCCACTCCCATAAGCAGGAAGCCTGCCCCCAGAAGAGTGTTTCCCCATGGCAGTATGCATGCCAGTCCGGCAGCAATAACAACTTCTCCTGTTCTGACCAGAGTTCTGTTACTCAGTTTCATTGTTATAAAACCCGATAAGAGCCTGCCGATAGTTATTCCAAAGTAGTATAGAGAAATCAGCTTGGCTGCGGCTTCGGCGGATACTCCCCTGCTGCCCACCAGGTAACTGCTTCCCCAAAGCCCTGCAGCGACCTCCAAAGCGCAGTAGCTGAAAAAGGTAATGAAAGCTGGCTTTGCCCCCGGAATCCGCAGCACATCTCCAAATTTCCGCGATTCCCCTGCAACTTCACCGCTTTTTACCTCACTGCCGACTTTTTTCCACAAAGGCAATGAAATAAAAAGTATTATAACCAGGCAGACCTGTATTACTCCAATTGTTCTGTAACCCATTTTCCAGCCGCCGGCTCGGTCCAGAAAAAAAGACATTACAATTGGACCTGCCGTTGCTCCTACTCCCCAGAAACAGTGAAGCCAGCTCATGTGATTGGCCTTGTAATACAAGGCTACAAAATTATTTAGTGCGGCATCTACCGAGCCTGCCCCCAGACCCAAAGGCACTGCTAAAAAACACAGCCATACAAAGCCCGGGGACATGGAGAAGCCAAGAAGAGCAATGGCCGTCATTGTAACACTGACGGCTGTTACAGCGCCGGTTCCGAATCTCCGTATGACTTTTTCACTTAGAAAGCTGGAGACAATTGTTCCCACCGTTATAATAAATGAAAGTATGCCTGCATAGGACACAGGCAGGGCCATATCGGCCCTTATTGCAGGCCACGCCGAACCCAGCAGCGAGTCCGGCAGACCCAGACTGATAAATGACAGATAAATTATTAAAAGCAGTAATGTAATCATATAAGCTCCAATTTAGTAAAATTATTTATTATAATAACACTTTAATAATAAACACATTTACTACTCTATAATTACCGCAGTACCTGAAGCGGTGACCATCAGTTACTTTTCTCCCTTCAACAGAAGGTGTAGTAGTTATGATCATATTATCTCCGATCTGCGTATTTATGCGCCAGATGAGGTACTTACGCAATTTTTTATTTTTTGAGGTATTAAACCTATATATAATATACGGATTAAACAAGACTTTTACTTAATACTTATATTGTAAAATTTTATTGATTTGAGGAAATACCGTTCATCTCACTTTTCCTAGAAAAATTAACAATTTAGTGATATAATCAAAACATTCTGTATAACGAAAGAAGATATTATGGAAAACAGTTTTAACAATTTAGGAATTATACCACCAATACTAAAGGCTCTGGAAGAAATGGGCTTTCAAACCCCTACCGAGGTTCAGAGCAGAGGCATACCCCATATTTTAAACAAGGAAGACCTCATTGTAATGTCAAAGACCGGCAGCGGAAAAACTGCTGTATTCGGAGTTTCCATGCTTCAGCTGACCGATCCGTCGGCAGCAGGACCACAAGGCTTGATTCTTGCGCCGGTACGAGAGCTTGCCGTTCAGGTGGAGAGCGATATAAAAAAGATGGCAAAGCATCTTACTCACAAAACTACTGCCGTATATGGCCAGCACAGTATAACCGCTGAGGTACAGGCTCTGAAGAAAGGCGTAACAATAGTAGCGGGAACACCAGGAAGAGTTTTTGATCACATTCAGCAGGGAAACCTTATTACCAAAAACATCCGTTACCTTGTACTGGATGAAGCTGACAGAATGTTGGATATGGGATTTCTTGACCAGGTAAAAAGAATAATCAGGTCTCTCCCAAAGGACAGGGTAACTCTCCTGTTTTCAGCTACAATGCCTCCTGAAATACACAGGATCTGCAGTGAATATATGAAGAATCCCGTCACCATTGAAATTGAATCTCAGACAAAAACCGTTGATTCAATTCAACAGCAATACTACAGGGTATTGCCAAACGAAAAACGTACCCAGCTCAATAGGCTGCTTTTGGTTGAACAGCCTGAAAGCTGTATGATATTCTGCAATACAAGGATAGCTGTTGACCATGTTCAAAGCTTTCTAACAAAACAGGGCTATGCCTCTGAAGCACTGCATGGAGATATTCCTCAGGGTAAAAGAACAAAAACCATTCAGCAGTTCAAGCAGGGTGAATTTCATATACTGGTTGCAACTGATGTTGCTGCAAGAGGTATCCATATTGATAATCTTTCACTGGTCATCAATTATGATGTTCCTGTTGAAAAAGACAGCTATGTTCACAGGATAGGCCGTACCGGAAGAGCCGGTAACGGCGGAAGAGCTGCTTCACTGGTTACTGGTGACGATATAATGACTCTTTATGAAATAGAGGAACATATCGGTGCCATGATACCTGAAGGCGACCTGCCTTCAGAAGAGCTTTTCAGCCGGCGTAAAGCCGAAGCGGCCGGCTGGCTGGAAGCCAATGCATTAAAGGAAAAGCCGGCTAAAACACCCCGTTCGGCTGCCGGAACACCAGACAAGGGGTCGCGCAGGAGTTCCGGTCAGAGCAAATCCTCAAAAGCAGGTGATAAGCAAAAAAGCGGAACTGAAGGAAAATCCCGTAATAATAATAAAGTACGTGAAAATACAATCTCCCGCACAAAATCCAAAGGTGCCGGCGAAGAAAAGTCACCGGCCAGGCGTAACAGTCCTGTATCACCTGCTGCGCCGGACAGGCAGAAGGTTCGCACCGGATACGAAGCCTCTGCGAATAAAAAGGATATTAATAAAGTAGGTTCTGGAGAATTAAAAGCTAAAACCTCAAATCAGAAAACCGATGGGAAACAGAAGCTAAATACGGGAAGAGACCGCTTTGACCGGAGAGATTACGTTAAGCGAACAGGTACCGAAAACAGACAAGTTAAGCACAACCATGAAACCCCGGCACCTGTGACAGCACCTCCAACCCCAAAGAAACCTTTTCTCCGACGTATGCTGGAGAGCATATTCGGAAAATAAAGTAAAATAAACAAACGCCCTTATTCCGTATAATACGGTAGAGGGCGTTAATTTATAGTTTTTTAAATTCCATTTTGTGAATAAACTGCTTTCCCAGAAGTGCAAAATATATATCATATATGACAGTACCGATATTCTCATTAATGACCTTTTGAGGAAGCTTGCAGGGGAGCGCCATCAAATGCATTGGAACATCCCAAATAGAATATTCTATACCCGGGACCATGTTGAAGCCAGCTCTTTTATAAAATTCCATCCTTTGTTCACGCACAAATACATCCTCCTCATGGAGAGCTGTCTCTGCTGTTTCAACCTCCACAATAATGCCGTCGGCATTTGAATAGAGCTCCTTTATTTTTTCAAGAAAGGCCGTACCGACGCCTGTTCTCCTGCATTCCTCATATACTGCAAAAAAGCTTATGAGTACAAAGTTGTTTTCAGAACCTTCGGCACATATGGCGTACGCACAGTCCCTGCCGTCCCGGACAAAAACCCAGCCTTTCTGAATATTATTTTCCAACTGGACATACAGTTTATCATAAGGAGGATATTCCCCCTCGGCAAAATCCTGCGTCATTCTTCTATAAAAATCTTTCAGCTCTGTCAAATGCATGTTTCTGACTACAGCTTCCATTTTTCAGTTACCTCATTCCAGTTTCATGTTATTTCAATATTAAAGCTCTAATTTCTAAAGATGTCAAGGTCTGACAGGAATTTGTAAGTTTCGGTATATTGTGCCCTTATCAGATGTGCCGGTTCAAAATTTGGACCTCCCTTGCATTGCAGCAGGCCTTTATGTCTTTAATGGACTTTTCGATCATATCTTTATGAAACCCTTCACCTTCAATAACAACCTTTTCAATTTCCGCTTTCATGGACAATGAGTTTTCCGATTTATACCTTCTGATGTCTGATATGACTGCCTTTAATTTCTCTCCAAAGCTTATTATCTCTTCATCAACAGAGCCTGACTTTTCCCAGCACAGCCTGTGAAGAGATATGCCGCCTTCTCTTTGCCTGAAAAACTCCTGATAGAGATATTCGGTAATATGCGGAACATATATTGCATACAATTTCAGAATATTCAACATGCTGAAATACAGTGCGGCTTGTGCAGAATGCCGCTCCTGGTATCCATGTTTCCCGGGCTGATACAAACGTTCCTTGACAATTTCAAGATAGTAATCACAAAAATCCTTCCAGAAGAATTCATCTATTTCATGTCTTGCCAGACCAATTTCATACCGTTCAAGATACCCTGCCGCCTTTGAAACCGTTTGCCTGCAGCTTTCAATTATCCATTTGTCCACAGGCAGCAGAGTGAGCTTTGTACAAGGCACAAAATCCTGCAGATGCGAGGCTGCAAATTTCGTTGCATTCCAGAGTTTGGTTATAAACCTCCCGGCAATGGCCAATTCATCGCTTGCAAAAAAGGTATCGGTGCCCAGCCTGGAGTTTGCAGCCCAATATCTTATAACATCGGCGGAATGGGTTTCAATCAGCTGAGCCGGAGAAAGTCCGGAGTTATTTTTTGATTTGCTGATTTTTTCTCCTTTCTTTGCAAGCACGTAGCCGCAAATCATAATATCCCTCCAGGGTATTTCTCCTGTATGGTACAGGCTTTTAACTATTGTGTAAAAGGCCCAGGTCCGGATTATCTCATGAGCCTGGGTCCTCAGACTCATTGGCAAAAGCCGGCCGGACATGTCATCCCCCTCACCCCATTTTGCATTGATCTGCGGCGTCACCGACGAGGTAGCCCAGGTATCAAATACCGCGCTCTCGGGAATAAAATCCTTGCCTCCGCAGCTACAAGTCTTCCCCGGTGTAGTTTCGGCAGGGTTTACCGGCAGCAGTTCTTCGCTTGCCGTTACTGGTTCACCGCAGTTTTTGCAATACCATACAGGTATGGGAACCCCGAAATAACGCTGCCGTGAAATACACCAGTCCCATTTTAAATTTTCAACCCACAGAGTGTACCTGTTTTTCATATGTGCAGGATACCAGTTGATCCTGTCGGCTGCCTTAAGAAACTGATCTCTGTTTGAAAGGATATCTATATACCACTGTTTTGAAGGTATTATTTCAACCTCCCTGCCGCACCGCTCGTGAACCGCAACAGTATGCGTTATATTCTGTTCCCCGGTTAAAAGCTCCCAGTCTCTAAGCTGCTGAATAATCAGTTTTCTTGCTTCCGATATTTTCAGTCCGCCGATAATGGGAACGTTTTTACTTATTGTGCCATCAGGTTCTATAACTCTCCTGAAAGGCAGCTTATATTTCTCATACCACTCCACATCCGCACTGTCACCAAAGGTAGCACACATAACTGCCCCTGTGCCTTTTTCCTGACTAACCTTTTCATCAGCCAATATGGGGATGGAATAACCGTACAAAGGAACCTGCGCCTTTTCTCCAATATACTTTTTGTATCTTTGGTCCCGGGGATTTACAAAAAGACAAACACAGCCATAAAGCAATTCCGGCCTGGTTGTGGCCACTGTCAGCCTTTCCTCCCCAACTGCAAACGGGATAAAATTGAAGATGGTATCCTTATCAAGGGTATCCAGCTCAGCCTGGGCTATTGAGGTCCGGCATCCGGTACACCATAGAACGGGAGATTCCTTCATATATGCCTTTCCTTCCTTAAACAGCCTGATAAAGGATTTCTGGGATATTCTCCGGACCAGGGGATTAATTGTTTCGTACTGAAGAGACCAGTCTACCGAGAAACCCAGGCTTTCCCACAGGTCCCTGAATTCTTTTTCATATTTTCCGGCAGTGGATATACACTTTTTTATAAATTCACTTCCCGGAATATTCCGGGCAATGATACCCTCATCCCTTTCAACAAGCCGTTCGGTAGGTAATCCGTTATCATCAAAGCCAAAAGGGTAATAGACATTATACCCCTGCATTCTTTTGAACCTTGCAATCATCTCGGCCTGTGTATAGGAAAAGATGTGCCCTATGTGCAGACTGCCGCTGACAGTAGGCGGCGGTGTATCGATAGAGTAAATCTCCTGCCGGCTTTCCCTGTCAAAAGCATAAATATTGTTCTCCTTCCAGAATTTCTGCATCTCTCTTTCGGTCTGTCTGAAATCATAATTTTTTTGCATAATAGTCCTCCATTCTTGTATGCTTTTCACGAAACACAACAAAAAATCCGCCTGAGCTTTAAATGCTTAAAGCTTAGGGCGGATTGTATGCGTCCGTGGTACCACCTAAATTCAGATAAGACTATCTGCACTCTGTCAATACGGGATAAACGCCAACCTGTCAGCCTATCCGATATTGCTTTCCCTGTAACGGTGGAAATCTCCGTTGAAGCCTACTTGGGTTACTCCTTTCGGTTCACAGCTCAAAGGCTACTTCCATAACTCCTTCACGAAGATTTCCACCAACCATCTTCTCTCTTTGCTTCCGGTGAGTATGTACTCCTCCTTGTCAACGCTATTTTGTTATGTATTCGTTTTTAGTAATACTAATTTATAATATGCAAAATGTCAATAAATATTTATTACTTTATTTCATTTTGGGCGGCTACCAGGCTAACTGCACCGAATTTCTCCCTTAACCGCGGTTTTTCTATCTTTCCGGTAGGATTGCGGGGTACTGCATCAAATATAACCTTTTTAGGACGTTTGTAACGGGGCATTGGAGCGCAGAAGGCTTCTATTTCCTCTTCGGTACAGACACAGTCAGGCTTGAGCTCAATAATTGCTGCCGCAATTTCTCCCTGCCGCTTGTCGGGCAGGCCGATAACCGCCACATCCTTTATTGCCTTGTGCGCTCTAAGGAAATCTTCTATCTGAACCGGATATATGTTTTCCCCGCCGCTTATGATGACATCCTTCTTCCTGTCAACCAGATAAATGAAACCGTCGTCATCCATCCTGGCCATATCTCCTGTGAACAGCCATCCATCCTTAAGGACGGCAGCAGTTGCTTCCGGATCGTTAAAGTAGCATTTCATAACTCCAGGCCCTTTTACGGCCAATTCTCCCACCTGACCCTGTGAGACGGAAATTCCGTTTTCATCAGTAATCCCGACTTCCCATTCATGTCCCGGAATGCCGATAGCTCCAACCTTATGTATATTTTCAACCCCCAAATGCACACAGCCTGGGCCTATGGATTCACTCAGTCCATAGTTTGTATCGTACTGGTGGTGCGGGAAGTATTGTTTCCAGCGGCGTATAAGACTTGGCGGAACAGGCTGGGCACCTATGTGCATCAGTCTCCACTGCGACAGCTCATAATCCTCCAGCCGGACCTCTCCCCTGTCCAGAGCGTCGAGAATATCCTGCGCCCACGGAACCAGCAGCCAGACTATTGTTATCTTTTCTTCCGACACCGTTTTAAGAATCCATTCAGGTTTTATTCCGCGCAGGATTACAGCTTTGCTGCCCGCCAGGAAGCTCCCGAACCAGTGCATCTTTGCTCCTGTATGATAAAGCGGAGGAATGCAAAGGAAATTGTCATTGCGTGTCTGCCCGTGGTGATAGTATTCGGTATAACAGGCGGACATTAAACTCTTGTGAGTATGTAAAATTGCTTTTGGAAAGCCTGTTGTTCCCGAAGAAAAATATATTGCCGCGTCGTCCTCATCCGCAAGCTTTATATCAGGTGCCTCCGAGGAGCAGTTTGCGGTAAGACGGTCATAATTTTCAGCAAAAGTCGGACGGTTTTCTCCGGCAAAAAACAGGGTTTTTACCTGTGGTATCTGATCATATATTGATTCGATCCTTCCTATAAATTCAGGTCCGAAAACCAATGCAGTTGTTTCTGACAGCTCAAGACAATATTTGATTTCTTCGGCGGTGTACCGGAAGTTCATGGGTACTGCGAGGGCGCCGGCTTTGAGGATTCCGAAATATATCGGCAGCCACTCAAGGCAGTTCATCATAAGTATTGCGACCTTGTCACCTTTTTGAATACCTCTTTTCAGCAGCAGATTGGCCATCCTGTTGGCTTTTTCGTCAAAGACGCGCCAGGTCATATCGCGCCGGTATTCACCGGCAGGATTGTTTTCTATCAGTTCATATTCCTTCCACATGACATTGTGACTGTCCTGAAGATCAAGATTAATTTCTGTAAGGCATGTCTCAGATCCATATAATCCGGCATTTTTAGATAATATTTCTGTAATAGGCATTTCTTATTTCCTCCCGTTCTACCAAAAAAGACAAAGAATGTTTTTATTCAACCGTACTACACTATGCTTAAGCACAATACACATAATTTATTTTCAAGCAATACAGCACTATATAATATTATAAATATTTATAGGCTGCTAATCAACATAATAATACCATTAACGTGCTGTGCCAATTTTGCTTTACCTATATAATTTTTAAATCAACTGCTAACTTCCGGCTGATACCGGATACTTACATTCATTCTGCCTCCGGAGGTCGCAATGCCAAGCATTTTTTCATTATTGGCCAGTATGTTAACTCTACCGTCGGTAGGTGTACATTTTGCTTGGTTATTGTAGAATTAAGTTGAAGGGAGGTTTTTAATAAGATGAACCAAGTGAAAATAGGAAGTTTTATTGCCATACGCCGTAAGGCTAATAGCTTAACGCAAAGCCAGTTAGCTGAAAGGCTGGGTATTACAGATAAAGCCGTATCAAAATGGGAGACTGGAAAATCCATGCCAGATTTGTCTTTATTCATACCACTGTGCGATCTATTAGGAATTACATTAAATGAGTTGCTGTTGGGTGAATTTATTACTGACGAAAATTTGAAAGAAAAATCCAATCAGGTGCTTTTTGAGGTTATTACAACTTGGTTGGGTAAAGATCAATGGGAGTATCGCACAAGTGCCGGCAATCCGAATATTGTTTTGAAACTGCAAAATATCAAAAAAATTTACAATACAGAAAATGCTTCAACTTTAGCGGTAAATAACGTCAGCTTCGAAGTGTCAAAAGGGAGCTTTGTAGGAATTATGGGTGCATCTGGATCCGGAAAATCCACATTACTAAATATGATAGCGACTATAGACAAGGCAACGAGTGGAACAATTGAAATTGATGGAAAAAATATTTCGGAAGTATCAGAAAAAGATTTGGCTGCTTTTCGCAGAGAGCATTTAGGTTTTGTTTTTCAAGAATACAACCTGCTGGACACATTGACAATTCACGAAAATATTGCTTTGGCGTTGACAATTAAGCAAGTTCCAAAAGAAAGTGTAGGAAACACGATTTTTGATATAGCCAAAAAACTTGACATATCCGAAGTGTTAAGCAAATTCCCCTATGAGGTGTCAGGAGGACAGCGCCAACGTTGCGCTTGTGCAAGAGCGATTGCGGTTAATCCAAGTATAATTCTTGCGGACGAGCCTACTGGTGCATTGGATAGCCATTCCGCAAAACAACTGTTGGAAACGCTGGTCATGTTTCGCCGGGACTACCTCGCCACGATTTTAATGGTTACGCATGATGCTCTTTCAGCAAGCTATTGTGACAAGATATTGTTTATGCAGGACGGAGAAATCAAAGCAGTTTTGAATAGGGAGCAGGAGAGCAAACAAACATTTTTCACAAGTATTTTAGGTGTTATGGCAAGACTTACGGGGGGCGATAGTTATGTATCTTAAATTAGCCTTCCGCAATGCTAAGCGCTCTATTTTCGATTATCTGTTATACATTACCACCATGACAATTCTGATTGCCATTATGTGTATATCGAACTATATCGCAGTCTTTGGAGATATACAAGCCAGATTTCAAACCGCCTCTCTTCCACTACTTATTGTTCTAATAATGGTAGCTTTGGTAAACTACATCAATACCTTTATGATGAAGCAGAGGGCAAAGGAGTTTGCGAACTATCTGTTGCTTGGTATGGAAAAAAGCAAGCTGTCAAAAATGTTCCTTCTGGAGTTTTGTTTCATTGGAGTTGTGTGTTTGTTCTTAGGGGGACTGATAGGGACAGGTACTTATCTTGCAGTCTTTTCCTACATGCTTCAAGGAACTAAAATTCAAATACAGCTAATAACAAAAAGTATTTTGCAAACGCTTTTCTTTTTTAGCATAGTGGAAATCCTGTCTGTCTTTCGTATGAAACAAAAAATATACAGGCTGCAAATCTGTGAATTGATGAATGAGAAGCGCCGCAATCAACCTTTAGAAAGGGATAGAAAAACTTTTTGGGCATTACTGTCAGTTATCAGCTTTTTTAGTCTGTTTCTTCTGTTATGGGGGATTGTATTTTTGCCTGAAAACATAGTATTTACTATTATTTCTTTTATTTCAATCCCGTTACTTTGTTGTGTATTTGCGTTTTATAAATGGATGTATGCGTATTTTTCATCAAAGCGGCTTTTACAATCGGAGGATTTATACCAAGGTAACCGGCTTTACCGTATTGCAGAAATGACAACAGGTACGAAAACAAGTGCTTTGATGAACGCTATCTTTTGTATCTGTTTACTTTTTTCGACAATGGCTTTTGTGTTTGGAACGCTCCTGCTCAATACGAAGATAAATATTTTTGCATCCGCAAATCAACAGTGGATGGGCTTTTTACAAATAAGCCTTTGTATAATCTTTATTACCATTTATTTTTCTATCCTCTCTCTGCAACAGATTGTTGAGTTAAAGTGGCAAGCAAAAAATATCTGCGTACTATACTATATGGGAAAAAGTCAAGCGCAAATTAAGTCTATGATTAAAACACAGGTGATATTAAATCTGTTTGTGCCAACTCTGATGTACTTTGCTTTGTTGTTGATTGGTGTACCGTTCATAAACCATAAGATGAATATGGCATTGCCTGTCATAATCCAAAATTCATTGATAAAGGCTGTTGTAGGTTTTATCGTTTGCTTTGCCATATTGTATCTATGCTATTTCCTGATAGTTTACATTATCAGTAAACACTATGTGAAAACTGTTATTAAGCTGAAATTATAAGAATAAGGCTGCCGCTCAACGGAAATAAAAGACCGTTGCTGCTGCGGCTGCATATTTTCGATGCCCGGCACAAAGAATATGACGGGATATAACAATATTCTTAATGGTGCAATGCAAAATAAATGGTTCTGCTCCTGACAATAGGGAAATATTGAGATAAACTTTATTCCCTGTACATACAATTTATGAAATAAATACATCCTAATTTAGGACAACTTTCAAAATATTAGGCTGGATAATAGTTGTATTAATTTAACAAGGAATGCTACAATATAAGTGAAATACAAAACAAAAATAATAGGGAGGCACGTTTTTAATGAAGAGGATTTTAGCAATAGGGATGGCTCTTGTAATGTCGGCTGCATTGTTCACCGGATGCGGTACTAACGCCGGCACAGGCTCAAACAATAACGGCAAGTTTGAGATTGCACTGATCACCGACAAAGGTAATATCGATGACAAAAACTTTAATCAGGGATCCTGGGAAGGCGTGGTGAAATTTGCAGATGAAAACAAAATTTCCCACAAGTATTACAAACCTGAAGAAGCCTCGGACGCAGGTTATCTTGCAGCTATTGACCTCGCTGTAACAGGCGGAGCAAAGACTATTGTAACACCAGGCTTTTTGTTTGAAGTACCGGTATACGAAGCTCAGACCAAATACCCGGATGTAAAATTCATACTTTTAGATGGAGTACCTCATAAAGCGGAGGAGGGCGCTCCACCAGATATAAAATCCAATGTAGCCAGTGTTAAGTACGCTGAACAGGAACCCGGTTATCTTGCCGGCTATGCTGCTGTTACCGATGGTTTTACAAAGCTTGGTTTCATGGGCGGTATGGCAGTTCCTGCCGTTCAGGCTTACGGCTATGGCTACCTTCAGGGTGCAGAAGCTGCTGCTGCTAAATTAGGTTTGGGAGATAGCTCCGTTACCGTTACTTATCACTATACCGGTGACTTTGCTGAAACAGATACCAACAAGGCTACAGCCAAAACCATGTACCAGGAAGGTGCAGAAGTAATATTTGCCTGCGGCGGATCAGTAGGCAAGAGTGTTATGTCAGCAGCCAAAGAAGCAGGAAAAAAGGTTATCGGTGTTGATATTGACCAGAGATATGACAGCGATACGGTTATAACTTCTGCGATGAAGGAACTTGGCGGTTCTGTTTATCATGTACTTGCATCCATTTACAAGGATAACAAATGGGATACTTATGCAGGAAAAACTACCGTATTTGATTCCAAAAACGATGGTATAGGACTTCCAACTACAGTAATCGGCGATGAAAAGGCAGATGCCTTTGACAGATTCAAATCCTTTAAGAAGGCTGATTATGAAGGCGTATTGGCAACACTCAAGGACGGTTCGGTAAAGCCAATCAATACAATCAAGGTTGCTGCTGAAACGGGATATGCTACAGCAGACGAGCTCGTTTCACAATTAAATCTCAAGAAGGTCAAGGTTACAGTAAGATAATATTAATAATTAATGGGCTGACCTTATAAGTCATGCCCTTAAAGGGGAAGGGAAAACCTTCCCCTTTAATTGTATATAAAAAAATACAAAATGGCTTTTCCACCTTTATTTTTACTTAAAAATCAATTATTATATATGTGTATCATCTAGTGGTCTGTAACATCTAAATTCATCCCCCGGATAATATATGTTTTAGATGTTAGAGGCCACTAGCAATACAGCTACAATTTTACTGCGTGCACGGCACGCGGACGGGGAGCTTAAACTTATGGAAGAATATATTATTGAAATGCTCAATATTACAAAAGAGTTTCCGGGAATTATAGCAAACGATAATATAACCCTGCGATTAAAAAAGGGCGAAATTCATGCCCTGCTGGGAGAAAACGGTGCCGGTAAATCAACTCTCATGAGTGTTCTTTTCGGTCTGTACCAGGCCGAAAAAGGCGAAATCAAAATGAACGGAAAGCCTGTCGAAATCAATAATCCCAACGATGCCAATGCCCTTGGAATAGGTATGGTGCATCAGCATTTCAAGCTTGTTGAAATCTTCACTGTTTTAGAGAATATTATTTTGGGTGTTGAGCCCAGCAAGGCCGGCTTTATTCAAAAAAAGGAAGCCCGGGAAAAAGTATTGCGGCTGAGTGAAAAGTATGGTTTGAAAGTCAATCCCGATGCACTGATTGAAAAAATTTCAGTGGGTATGCAGCAGCGTGTGGAAATTTTAAAAATGCTGTAT
The DNA here is from genome assembly GCA_023392075.1 of Bacillota bacterium. Lineage (GTDB taxonomy): Bacteria > Bacillota > Clostridia > Acetivibrionales > DSM-1351 > Ruminiclostridium. Next base: position 25,037 of record JAEVZU010000081.1, read on the forward strand.
CGTGAAAATGACATATTGATTTTCGATGAACCGACGGCTGTCCTGACTCCCCAGGAAATCGATGAACTGATGGAGATAATGCGGGGCTTTGCCAGAGAGGGAAAATCAATATTATTTATAACTCATAAATTGAACGAGATCATGTCGGTAGCCGACCGCTGTACCGTTTTGTGGAAGGGAAAATATAAAGGCACCGTTGCTATAAAGGATACCAACAAGGAAGAGCTGTCAAGAATGATGGTGGGAAGAGATGTTACCTTTAAGGTTGATAAAAAAGATTCCACTCCCGCAAAGGTTGTTCTTTCAGTCCGGAACGTAACTGTCCCCTCCAAGACTCATAAGAATAATGCCGTTAAAAATGTGTCCTTTGATGTCAGAGCGGGTGAAATTGTCTGTCTGGCAGGCATTGACGGAAATGGCCAGACAGAGTTTGTGTCCGGGCTTACCGGACTGGAAAAGTTGAGTGCAGGCAGCATTAAACTCTGTGATGCAAATATAACAAAAGCATCCATCCGCACCCGTTCCAAAACCGGTATGAGCCATATTCCCGAAGACAGGCACAAACACGGTCTTGTGCTGGATTATACCCTTAAGGAGAATATGGTTTTACAGCGTTACTGGGAACCGGAGTTCCAGCAGTCAGGTTTCATAAAGGCTGCGGCTGTGGACTCCTATGCAGAAAAACTTATTGAACAATATGACGTGCGCAGCGGACAGGGTCCTGAAACCGTTGTGCGGAGCATGTCGGGCGGTAACCAGCAAAAAGCCATCGTAGCTCGGGAAATGGACAAGCGGCACGAGCTGCTTGTTGCAGTCCAGCCTACCCGAGGTCTTGATGTGGGGGCCATCGAGTACATCCACAAACAGCTGGTGGCGACACGTGATGCGGGAAAAGCTGTTTTGCTGGTTTCCCTGGAGCTTGATGAGGTAATGAATGTAAGTGACCGTATTCTTGTGATGTTTGAAGGTGAAATAGTCGGTGAACTGGATCCAAAAACAACAACGGTTCAGGAACTTGGGCTTTACATGTCAGGTGCAAAACGTAACACTGTAAAGGAGATCGAAAATGCGTAACAATACAGTTTCTTCATCCAGAAAAGTTGATTTTAAAAGGCTGACAGGCCTTAAGGGATTTTCGGCCTTTACAGCTGCACTGCTGGCAATATTTTTGGGCCTGATTTTCGGCTTTATCGTAATGCTTGTTGCAAGCCCGGCCAATGCATCAGCCGGTTTTCAGATGGTACTCAGCGGAGGTTTTAAACGTTTAGGGGATGTATTATACTTTGCCACCCCAATATTGATGACCGGTCTGGCAGTGGGCTTCGCTTTTAAAATGGGACTGTTTAACATCGGCGCCTCGGGCCAGTATACCATGGGCATGTTCTTTGCTCTATATGTAGGCTTTATGTGGGATCTGCCAGACGGTCTCCACTGGCTTGTATGTGTTCTGGCAGGTATGGCCGGAGGAATGCTCTGGGGCTTTATCCCCGGAATATTCAAAGCCCTGCTTAATGTAAACGAGGTTATAACCTCCATTATGTTCAACTATATAGGTATGTATCTGGTAGACATGCTGGTTCAGAGTAATGCGGCAATGTATATTTCCTCCAAGACCAGGACTGCATACCTGCCGGCTTCGGCGCAGCTGCCCTCACTGGGTATAAAAAATTCCAGCCTGAACATATCCTTTATAATCGGAATCGTTGTAGCCTTGATTTTATATATTGTGCTGAATAAAACAACCTTTGGTTACGAGCTTAAGGCCACCGGCTACAATAAGTATGCTGCAAACTATGCCGGTATGAACGGCAAACGGAATATAATTCTTACAATGGTTATTGCAGGAGCCATGGCAGGACTTGGCGGAGCATTTGCCATATTGGCTCCGTCGACCATAACCGGCAGCAGTATGACCTATGAGCCTATAAATGTTATAGCCGCCAACGGTTTTAACGGTATCGCGGTAGCTCTGCTGGGCAACAACAGCCCTGTGGGCATTATTTTCTCGGCTCTATTTGTTTCCCATATTCAACGCGGAGGAACTCTTGCAAGTCTGTATGGCTTCAAGCCTGAAATTATTGATGTCGTAATAGCTGTAATCATTTACTTCTCTGCTTTTGCAATGTTAATGAATTCAACGGTTGTTAAAATATTAAAAAAGCGTAAAAATAACAAAGGTCGGAATAATTCCGGGGGCTTCGAAAATGCGGCTGACTTGAATAAACCGCAGCAAGTTGATGAAAAGGGGGAGGCGTAAATTATGGATACTATATATTATTTGATTCAAAATACGCTTCCGGTAGCCATACCACTGCTTCTGGTGGCTCTGGGCGGTATGTTCAGCGAACGCAGCGGTATAATAAATATTGCGCTTGAAGGTATCATGATGTTCGGGGCTCTGTTCGGATGTCTGTTTGTTTACCTGATTCAGGGCAATTCCATGGATCCGCAGCTGATACTGCTTCTGGGGATGGCTGTAGCTGCAGTGGCAGGCTTTATATATTCCTTACTGTTGTCTTTTGCTGCTGTAAACATGAAAGCAGATCAGACAATTACAGGTACGGCATTAAATATGCTGGTTCCTGCTGCCATGCTGCTTTTTGCAAAAATGTATTTCAACAGCGACGGAATAACTACAGATGTTGACTTTTACATTAAAGGTATACCGGGTCTGAAAGATATTCCCATACTGGGCAGAATGTTTTTTCAAAACACTTATATCACTGTATATATAGGCTTGTTCCTCCTGCTTGTGGCCACCGTTATTTTCTACAGGACAAAATTCGGTCTGCGCCTGAGAGCTTGCGGTGAACATCCCCATGCAGCCGATTCTGTTGGTATAAATGTATATTTAATGCGTTATGCGGGTGTAAGTATTTCAGGTTTCCTTGGTGGAATCGGCGGCTTTTTCTACGCAGTGGGTGTTATGGACGGAAATATTAACGGACATACCGGAGTTGCAGGTTTCGGTTTTCTTGCGCTTGCCGTAATGATTTTCGGACAGTGGAAGCCAATCAAGATCTTGTTTGCGGCTCTCTTCTTTGCCTTCCTGCGTACCCTGGCCTACTCCATTGCACTTATACCCTTCCTTGCGGCTTTGAATATAAATCAGACCTTCTACAAAATGCTTCCTTATCTGGCTACAATGATTGTATTGGCGTTTACATCCAAGAAATCAAGAGCACCAAAGGCTGAGGGAATACCTTACGATAAGGGCCAGAGGTAAATTCAGGAGGGCTCAGTTTTTAATTTAACCTGTTGTACCAGTTTAAAAGCGCAGGTACTTTTCGTAATAGAAAGCTGCCGCCTCACCGGAAGCAACTTTAAAGAACTGTGCTTCAATAGTGCGCGAGAACGTATCCACCAATGAGAAGCCTGATTAGAAGAGCTTGCTTGAAATCACGTAAATCCGAGTAAATTAATTGGCACAACGGGGTAACTAAAGCAAAGCCGGAAAAACTCTTGTAACCTTGAGGGTTTCTCCGGCTTTATTTATAAATCTGGTTTTAAATTTACTCTTTAATTGTCTTCAGTTTAAGCAGGTGAATACTGACACCCAGACCTATAAGCATAAGAAATACAGTTAAATGAATACTTTTTACAATAAACATGGAGACAGACAGAGAAAGCCACAAACAAGCCAATGCATATATTTTTACACTTTTTTTCACAGCTCTGTGGGTTATGTAGTTTTCCAAATACCTGCCGAATACTCTGTGATTCATTAACCATTTATGAAGCCTTTTTGAACTCCGAACATAACAAAATGACGTCAGCAGCAGAAAAGGTGTCGTAGGCAGAACAGGAACGAAAATACCTATAATGCCCAAAGCCAAGGATATGGAGCCCAAGCCGGCCAGTAAATATTTTTTTATGGTATATGTGAACAATGTACACCTGCCTTTACGGTTTTACAAACATTTTACGAACTAAGTATAATATTTCTCAGCTTTCTGGTAAGCGGTGTTGTCCCGCTGTCGGTTTTCTGCATCATAAACAGGAAGGTAAGCTTATCCTTCGGGCAGTTGCAAAAATATGCTCCAAGCCATCCATCCCATCCGTACTCTCCTTGGCTGGACACTATTCCTGCCTTGCTGCAGTCGGTCATCACCCGCATAAGATTTCCGTAGCTGTACCCGCCAAGCGCAGGCCAAATGTACTTTTGATGTTCGGGAGTCAAAGCGCAGTTTGTCATATATTCAACTGTTTTAGGCCTTAAAACCTGGACGCCGTGCAAGCTTCCGTCATTCATAAGCATATTTGCAAACCGTGCATAATCATCAATAGTCGAGACAAGGCCAGCCCCTCCCGATTCAAAGGCAGGAATCCTGTCCATGCTGCTTATTATTCCCAGATGGTTGCCAAAGTATGGTGTCAGATTGCCATTTGGGTCATATTCATAAGTTTTGGCAAGGCGGTTTCTCTTTTCGTCCGGCACCCAAAAAGCAGTATCCTTCATGCCTAAAGGTCCGAATATCTCCTTTTCAAGGAATTCCCCAAACCGCATACCGCCGGCCACTTCAACAACAGCTCCCAGTACATCTGCCGAGGCTCCGTACTGCCATGCACTTCCGGGCTGAAAAGCCAGAGCGCATCTCCCCAGCCTGTTCATGGCTTCAAATGTACTGACAGGATTATCACTCAAAAGCCTGCCGTCAACTTCCTCAAAAAATGCTTCCGTTTCCTGCCCTGCCTTGTCATTCCCCCCGTATACAAGCCCTGAGGTCATAGAAAGCAGATCTTTTACATTTACTTCCCTTTCTACAGAAAACAGCTGATCCCCCTCTGCTACAGCCTGATTTTTAAAGCCCGGAAGAAATTTACTTACAGGCTCATACAGATCTATCACACCACGTTCCAATAAAATCATGGCAGCCGCTGCCGTAACCGGCTTGGTCATTGAGTACATTCTGAAAATGGTATTCCTTTTTATATGCAGCCCTTCTTCCAGGTCTGCATAGCCGTCTTCGTGATAGAAGATTTCCTTTCCCTCTTTTAAAACCATCAAATTTGCACCGGCACATTCTTTATTGCCGATTGCACCTCTTAATACTTCTTCCAATTGCTGTTTTTCCGCTTTACCAAACATTTGACCGTCTCCTTCATAAATGATTTTTATGAGTGTTGGTACTCTGGCTCTATTCATACTATAAGCTAAAATGGAAAGGGTTTCAACATCAGGTTGTGCCTTTTTCCTTTTTGATGCTATAATTTATTTAACTGAAAAGTAATTTATATAAAGGGGAAGCAAAATTGATCAAAGACATTTATGCCCATAAAAAAGCTGTATTTTCTTTAGAGGTATTCCCTCCTAAAAATGATACCGATATTTCATCCATATATAGTATATTAGACGAATTCAAGGCCTTAAACCTGGACTTTATAAGTATCACCTATGGTGCGGGAGGCAGTACAAGCAAAAGAACCATGGATATTGCAGCCTATGTTCAGAATCAATGCCATATTAGTGCACTTGCACATTTGACCTGCGTTTCTCTGGATGAATATCTTCTGGACAAATTCATGGAGGAATTGAAAGCTAATCAGATCACCAATGTACTGGCTCTCAGAGGGGACCGTCCCAAAGACATGACTGACAGTGTTTTTCTTAACCGCCGGTACAGATATGCTTCCGATCTGGTATCAATAATCAGTCAGAACTACGGTTTCTGTGTCGGTGGAGCCTGCTATCCCGAGGTTCATCCTGAATCCCGTGATCAGGAAACGGATCTGTATTTTTTGAAGTCAAAGATTGAAGCCGGAACCGATTTTTTATTAACACAACTATTTTTTGACAACTCCAAATTTTTAAATTTTTATGAGAAATTAAGACATTCCGGAATATCAGTTCCTGTTTCAGCAGGCATTATGCCTGTAACTTCAATAAACCAGATAAAAACCATAGTTGAATTATCAGGTGCATGCATACCGTCAAAACTTAGGGCATTGTTTGCAAAGTACGGGGACAATCCGGAGGATTTTAAGAAAGCCGGGCTGGAATATGCCGTAAAACAAATTGATGAACTTTTACATAATGGCGTCCAGGGAATTCATCTCTATACTCTCAATAAAGTAGACACCAGCACTGAGATATTTAAAAATCTCGGGATTATTTAAAACTGCTTAAAATCAATTACTATCGGCTGAAATCCGATAGTAATTGATTGGTAATCCGTGACACACATGGATATTTCTTAAATGCGTTTCTATGGGAACGGTCCGGCAATATTCAGCTTACCTGCAGCATGAAGAAAGTTACGTCATCCCGCAATCCGCCGTTTTCTGAAAAATATTTTATATTTTTATCAATTTCCGCATAAAGTTCAAGGTTACTCTTGCTCCCGTATTTCAACAGCAGCTGTTTTAAATGTCCGGTATCAAAGATTCTGCCTGTCTGTTTGCTGTTAAGCTCCACAAGGCCGTCGGTATAAAAAAACACCTTGTCGCCATCTTCCAGTTTAATTTTTTTATCTACATAGTCTGCCGAACATATCTCTGCCAGATTACAAATCGGCAATCCCTTGATATCCAATTCCAGTACCTGTTTTCTATTCTTTACAATAAGAGGCTGTGCATTCATCCCCGCAGATGAATATAACAGTTCCTTTGTTTCGGTATTAAAAATTGCATAAAGGACCAATATGTATGTATCATCCTTAAAATGAACCTTATTGTAGAGTTCATAGAGATTCTCCAGAACCTTTGCCGGATTTATTATCTCAGACCTGTTCCCTTCCAATTCCTTTGTTGTTTTAATACTCTGATTCAGAAATACTGTTAACATGGCTGCAGGAACTCCATGTCCCGATACATCCCCGATATACATTCCTATATTTTTTTCATCCAGCCTGAATATATTGTAGAAATCCCCGCTTACTCTTTCAGCCGGGTAGTATTGTGCAAAAAAGCTCACCTGTTCACTATTTGGCAATTTTACCGGGAGTATTGCCTTTTGAATATCCCTGGCATACTCAAGATCCTCAAGTAGTTTCTGATTTTTTTCGGCCAGATCCTTAGTCCGTTCGGCAACCAGTTTATTAAGGTTTCTGGCATTATCCTTCAATCTGTTTTTAGCTTCATATAATGCCAGATAAGGCTTTTCGATATTGTTGACAAAAGCAACTCTGAAGACCAGATAATATGATAAAAACTTATACACATGGCCCAGATAGTTATAAATATCATATACCGAGAAGTATTTGACAAATGAAAACTCGCTGAATATACTTGCCGTAATTGCTATTGTGAAAACCAGGTTTGAATTGTCTTTATATTTTATGTACTGCTGAAAAAATCTGGTTCCTGCCAAAGCAAAAAAGAAAATTACAATATACTCAAGAATTTTCTTGGTTGTTGTTACCCCGGCACCTTCAATGTACATTACAGGAAAAAAATCCGGATAATATGTAACGCTAATCAATACTGCAATTAAAAATATGATAGACATACTCAACGGTATTCTTCTGTCAATCCCGGATCTTTTATTCAACCTGACGAAGCTCACTGCTGTAATACCTATGGCTCCAACAAGTCTTGCAATTATCCAAAAGGTTGTCGCCCTGTTTGCAGTGTCATTTTCCACCAGGAAATGTGTCATACCTTTATAGCTTAGAGTATGGAACATATCAATACTGCCCATTATAAAAAAAACATTAGCTGTCAGCAAACCCCTCAGCCTGTGGTTCTGATTGTATGAATAATAGGGCAGAGCAAACACGAACAGGGATATCAATATGCTTATAAATTCCAGAACAGTATGCCAGGAAAGATACGCCGAAGGGCTCATAATCCTGTCAAAAACCGGTCCGAATATATATACAAATCTGAAAAGTATGGTTGAAAATAAAATAAAAATACCCAGCCAGTAAAGTTTTTTATATTCATATGTAAATTTATACTTATTATTTAACTCATTATTTAACTGCAAGACAACACCACCTACATAATTTGGTTATTATCAAAAGAGATAAATCGTTCTTGCACATTCAGGTTATTTGATATGTTTTGTTATCAAATATATAACTATTATAAATTGTATTACCTTAAAGCTCAAGGTTATTCCACGCTTTAATCATATATTCGTCATAAAGCCCATAAATATAAAATAATACGCAAGTAATAAGGAGGGCTATTATGCTGCTGAAAGGATTAAAGATAGGCTATGGATTTACTGGAGCATATTGTGTGTTTCATGAAGTTTTTCCTCAATTGGAGGCACTGGTGAACGAAGGAGCTGAAGTTATCCCGGTTGTATCCTATCAAGTCGCTGTTACTGATTCACGCTACGGTAATGCGGAAGATTTTTTGAGAAGAATGAAGAATACCTGCAGCAGAGAAGCTGTTAAAACAATGGCAGACGCTGAAATCTACAACAAGCAGGAAATACCTTTGGATATATTTATTATATCTCCCTGTACGGGCTGCAGCCTGTCCAAGCTGGCGGACGGAGCTACTGACACACCTGTGCTGATGATGGCAAAAGAGATGTTCCGAAACAACAAACCCGTTGTCCTTGGAATAGCCACAAATGATGGTCTTGGAATAAGTGCAAAAAATATAGGAATATTGCTGGGCACAAAAAATGTATTCTTTATTCCTTTCGGACAGGATAATCCAAAAGATAAGCCATTATCTCTCATCTCAAAATTTGAACAGACGGTTCCAACTGTGATGGAAGCACTAAAAAAAGGGCAGCTGCAGCCGATACTTGAAAATTTCTGAGTTAATACATTGTACCGGTTAATTGATCGGTATTGCCAGCATAACCAGATAACTGCAATGCTGAAAGTCAAATTAACCGGTACAGCCTGTTAAAATACATTCCTTTCGTACAACAGGAAATCCTCCTGGTTTTCCTGCCTCTTTGCAATGGAAAACAGCACCAGTTCTATTTTCTCCTGTTCCGGTGATATATATCCCACAGGCATCCGCAGCCCTCTATATCCGGTTCTGCGTACGTCCTTCAGCGGTTCTATGAACATCATGGGTGCCTTGGTGTAGTTTATGCCGCCTTCCAAACGTCCGGCAGTCAGCAGGTCAAACTCAGAAATATTTTCATCTAACTCAACCTCTGCGTAGAGCAAACTTTCATTTTCCCCTACCCCGTAAAGATTCCTTCTGTCTTCTTCGATTTGTTCTGCAAAGAATTTCCTTATATACAGATATCTATCCTCAAGAGTTGCCGGGTCAGTATAGCGAAATTTAAAATCCTCATCCAGTCCGAAAGGAACTGTATGTCGTTGCCGTACAAGAAAATATCCGGTATCGGCCTTTTTTCTCAGTATAAGCTGCCTGACTGTCTCTTTTCCCTCCATAGGCTCAAAATCATACTTTAGAAGTTCTAGCGGCTTTCCTTTGAATTCCTCCGGTATTAAAATATTCAGAAACTCTTTGCCTGGTGTTACACCATCCGATTGGCTGCCATACCTGCCCACCATCCTGCATTTCCGACCGTTGACGATAAGTTCGTAGCAGGAATGTTGAATATTCTGCCTGTTTTTTATGCGTTCAAGCAGATCCTCTTCATAAGTCCTGGGAATTTTAAACCCGCTGCCGTTGAACCGGTCGTGGTTCAACCCTGCAAGCACATCCAGAAGTATCTGTGTATTTACAACATAGGCCGACAAAACAAAATACTGTTTGCCATTGACATTTATCATTTTATTAACGATAATTTCCTCCAGCAAAAACTTCACCCCTCTCCCATCCATTCTGGTGCCTGGCTTTGGGTACAGCCTTTTAATACTTTGAGGTTTATATATTGTTCACAACCACCAATTCTTCCAACTCCGATAATATTTCCTTAAAGCTGGGAATCTCTGAATTGTTTTGGGGATTTACCCTTTACTCTTTTAAACATTTTTGAAAACAGCAGTGGGTCATCATAGCCTACAGACCTTGAGATATCACTGATGGCCAGTTTTCTGTCCCTCATCAGCATGCTGGCTTTATTCACCCGGTATTCAAGCAGAAATTGCTGCAGGGATTTTTGGGTGTATTCCCTGAATACCGATCCTAGATAACTTCTGTCAAGACCAATATAAGCTGCTATATCAGAGATTTTTATTCTTCTGGAATAATTCATTTCAATATATTCTATTACCTTCTTGACATAAAACTCCTGCCTGTTTTCAATTTGCCTGTTGATGGGCCGTATACCTGCCTCATCTATAAGATAAGTGAGAAACAGATACAACAAACTCAATATTTTAGTTTCATTCCAGATATTTGTTTCATAAGCTTCCACTATTTGCAATATGCAGTCTGCCAGTGCACTGTCCCTGTCATATCGAAAAACCGGTTCTCCCTGATTGAGTCCGGCCTGACCGAGATAGTATCCGGCTTTATGCCCGGTAAACCCCACCCAGCAATAACTCCACGGCTCAGTGGTATCAGCCTGATAATAAGTTACCTTTTCAGGACATATGAGAAATCCTTGCCCCTTCTCAAGCCGGTATATCTTTTCACCATATTTAAAAATACCTTTTCCGTCCATGATATAGTGTATAAGGTAATGATCCCTCACCGCGGGTCCATAATAGTGTCCAGGCTTACAAACTTCCATTCCGCAGTGATACAAACTCAAATCATAATTTTCTCTGTCATTCCCATACTGAAAATATTCCATGAGCCTCTCCTTATTACAATTATAGCCTCACTAGATATCTAGCATTATACCATATAAGTGCAGTATTCCTCCATTTACTTTTACAGCCATGAGGGTAAAATATAGTCATGGCAAAATAACCTCCTTTATTCGCCTTTTAGCTGATAGAGGAGGTGAAGAGATTTCATTACTATTTTGTGGCCACAAATGTGGCTCATGGAGGTTAACATGGCTATATTATACAACCCGCAGGAAAATATCTTTCATTTAAAAACGGAGAATACAAGTTATATAATCCGGGTCCTGGAAAGCGGACATGTGGCACACCTGTACTGGGGCAAGGGAATAAGAAATTCAAATTTTGAAAATTTACTGAAAATGCAGGAACGGGCCTCCTTCTCACCCAGCTCGTCTACTTCTGATAAGGCACTGTCGCTTGATACACTTCCCCAGGAATACCCTGCCTATGGGAATGGAGATTTCCGTCACCCAGCCTGTCAGCTTCAGCTGGAAAACGGTTCCACGATTACCGATCTCAGATACCAGACTCATCGCATCTACAGCGGTAAACCCAAACTTGAAGGGCTGCCTGCCACCTATGCAGAGCAGGAAGACGAGGCAGAAACACTTGAAATAGATTTATTTGACTCTTTGATATCTCTTAAGGTGATACTGTCCTATACGGTTTTTAAAAACCATAATGTTGTTACAAGGTCAGCCCGTCTGATAAATGAGGGTACTCAGCAGCTTAAATTATTGAGAGCCTTGAGTATGAGCGTGGATTTTCCTCGATGTGATTATGATTTGCTGCATCTGCAAGGTGCCTGGGCCAGAGAAAGACATATTGAGCGCCGCCCTTTAGCTCATGGAAACCAATCCATAGAAAGCCGCAGGGGTGCAAGCGGACACCAGCTTAATCCCTTTATTGCCCTGCTTTCAAAAAATGCGGGAGAGAATTGCGGAGAAGTATACGGCTTCAGTCTTGTATACAGCGGAAGCTTTATAGCCCAGGCGGAAGTTGATCAGTTTGATACGGCCAGAGTTTCACTAGGTGTTAATCCTTTTGATTTCACCTGGAAGCTGGAACCGGGCAGCAGCTTTCAAACACCCGAAGCAGTTATGGTCTATTCCGACAGAGGAATAGGCCAAATGTCCAGGGAGTACCACAGACTTTACAGGTCCCGCCTATGCCGCGGCAAGTATCGTGACAGCTCAAGACCGGTATTGATCAATAACTGGGAAGCAACGTATTTTAATTTCAACGCCGAAAAGATTCTGGATATTGCACGGGAAGGTGCCAGGCTGGGAATCGAACTTTTCGTACTGGATGACGGTTGGTTTGGCAAAAGAGACAGTGATAACTGTTCACTGGGTGACTGGTTTGTCGATAAAAGGAAACTGCCCGATGGTCTCAATGATTTAGCTTCAAAGGTAAACCGGCTGGGATTGAAATTCGGATTGTGGTTTGAGCCTGAAATGATATCACCCGACAGCGATCTGTACAGGGCACACCCTGACTGGTGCCTTTATGTTCCCGGACGTAAGCGTACCGAGGCCAGGAATCAGCTTGTCCTGGATTACTCCAGAAAGGATGTCTGCAATGCTGTCATTAAAATGGTCTCCGACATCCTGTCTTCAGCCCCGATAACCTACGTTAAATGGGATATGAACAGGAATATGACTGAAATCGGTTCTGCAGTTCTGCCTGCCGACAAGCAGCGTGAAACTGCCCACAGATATATGTTGGGGCTGTACCGCGTAATGGAGGAAATAACCTCAAAATTCCCGGACATACTGTTTGAAAGCTGTTCAGGAGGCGGCGGGCGTTTTGATCCCGGAATTTTATACTATATGCCACAAACCTGGACCAGTGACGATACCGATGCGGTTGAGCGCTTAAAAATACAGCACGGTACAAGTATTGTGTATCCCGCAAGTACCATGGGAGCACATGTTTCAGCAGTTCCAAACCATCAGGTTCACAGGAGCACCCCTATTGAAACCAGAGGGAATGCAGCCATGTGCGGCAATTTCGGTTATGAACTGGATCTCACCAAACTCACCGAAGCTGATAAAACAGCTGTCAGGGAACAGGTTAAGACCTATAAGGAAATCAGGCATATAATTCAGTTCGGAGATATGTACAGACTCCTGAGTCCCTTTGAGGGCAATGAGACGGCATGGATTTTTGTAACCGAAGATAAAACAGAGGCTTTTTTAACATTTTTCAGAGTCCTGGCCAGACCGCACGCACCTCTGTCCAAAATCCGTCTGGAAGGTCTGGATGAAGCCATGAGCTACAAACTTGAAGGAACAGATCTGATAATGGGTGGGGATATTTTAATGAATGTGGGCTTGAATGTTCCTGAACTTGAAGGAGATTATGCAAGTTTCTCCCTCCGGTTGAAAGCAATGTAATCAAAACCGGACTGTCCCAAATAACACAATTCCAATACCATGGATTACTATTGATTATAGCTTGAGTACAACCCAAATAACGGTAGTTCAATAAAAGTACATGCCTGAGATTGCAGCTGAAGCAACAATTTCAGGCATGTACTTTATGGGCAATCCATCTATTGAAGCCGTCACTGGAGCGCTATAACCAATATTCCACACAGCCCTATTTACATTTTATTACACATATGTTAAACTTATAAAAAGTTTGCTGTTCCCTCCGGGGCATTTATTCCTCACATTCTATGAATGGAGGATATTTATGTCTCACAAAAGTAAATCCCTACTATCAGTTTTTTTATGTTTTATTCTGATTATTTTCTCTTTTCAGGTTCGACCCGTATCTGCAATTTCATCTGATTCCGTTTCATTTGTTCTTCTCTCAAAATACAATGCTTCTGTTGATATAGGCAATGAGTTTTATATTTTAGCCATTACTTCCAACGGCAAGCTGCCAACCTGGAAGAGCAGCAACTCAAGTATTGCTTCTGTCAATACCTATGGCAGAGTCATAGCAAAAAAGGCGGGTTCAGTTACTCTGACTGCCAAAATCAAAAATGCGGAAGCGTCCTGTAAAGTCAAAGTAAATAAAACAAATATCACTATCAGTAAAACAAGCGCGTCCATCGAACGGGGCGAAAAGCTCAGGCTCTCGGCAACTGCCTCCAATAATTCTGAAATCACCTGGAAAAGCAGTAAATCAAGTGTTGCTGCAATAGATGACAGTGGAAATGTAACAGGTATGAAACCCGGCGAAACAACCATAACCGCATCTGCCGACGGCAGCAGCGTAACCTGCAAAATCAAGGTGAAATCCCCGACTATTCAATTGGACAAAACAAATATCAAATTATACCGGAGTCAAAAGGTTCAGCTGTCGGCCACAGTCTCCTCAGGCATTTCTCCCAACTGGAAAACCAATAAGAAGAGTGTTGCCGTTGTGGATGAATACGGTACAGTGACAGCTGTTAAAAACGGGACTGCCAACATCACCGCAACACTTGACGGAGTATCTAAGATCTGTAAGGTTACGGTAGAAAAACCAGTCATTACTTTAAGCGCCGTGGAGATCAATCTCAAAAAAGGCACGACTCTGGCCATTTCTGCAAATGTCTCCTCAGGCAATCCGCCAGCCTGGTCTTCAAGCAACTCCAATGTAGCCACTGTAGACGGCGCAGGAAAAATCACCGCCGTAAAAAAAGGGACCGCCTACATTTACGCCGCTGAAGACGGTACAAAGGTCAGATGCATAGTTCATGTGCTTGAGTAAAATCGCATGAAAACTTAACTGATCTTCATAAATTAAATTCTGTGAGGAATAAATGCAGCAAACTTGTTATTCTCTTTAATCACTATGACCCGGCCCTTATCTTGATCAGTTTTGTTACATGGTCCAGAATCATACGATCCGTAACATTTATCATCAGCCAGCGCCCCATAGTTGAGGGTGCTATCATCTAATCCGGGCTGATTGTCCGGACCGTATATTTTACTCCACTCCATGCAATAATCTCCGCCCTTTAACTGAATTCTAAATCCATCAGGTATTCTATACATGCTTAACCCATATTTCCATGTTTGTCGTATCGGGGCTATGGCTTGAATACCGTTCTGCGGCAAAAGGACTGATATTCGTACTGTGATTTGGCAGCCAGGTTTCAAACAGGTAGCGGTGAGCCTTGTACACCGCATCCATAACAAGATGCTCAAAGTCTTCGGCCTCAAATTGACATACAATATATTCGCCCTTCTGCAAGACCCACGTTGCGAAACCTTCGGGATCACTGCCGGAAACAGCCTCAGCTCCTGCAAAGTAGCAATAGCAGCCTTCCCTTGTTCCCGGAAAAGTTACACCCAGTTCGGCGCCGTCAGGCAGGATACCTGGTATTTCAGCTTTTGCAGTATGAAAACTGTCCCATAGCACCCCCAGTGTATCTATACCTGTTCCCCCTCCGCCCGGCATTTGTTCAATGGGCTCTTCGGTCCTGAGTCCCGCAAAGTATTGCGGAGCAGCTATCCTTTTACGGGTGATTTCAAGAACGATTCCATCTGCAATGAGGGGCACATTTTCATCAACAAGTGTGTAATTCAAAAGTAATTGAGGCTTTACATAATTATTCAGTCTCACAGTATTCGACCGGAATTCTTCGGGTGTCATTCCGAAAGTACTTTTAAAATTACGGGTAAATATTTCGTGTGAGGAAAAGCCAAAATCCAACGCAATATCCAGAATCTTCTCTTCCCTGTTCAACAGTGCTTCCGATGCCCTGGCCAGCCTTCTCAGCTTGATGTATTCATTTACGGGTTTCTTTACCAGTTTGCTGAATAATCTCTGATAGTAGAACTGGGACAGCGATGCAAGCTGCGCTAAAGATTCAATCCTTATTTCTTCAGAAATATGTTCCTCAATGTAGTCTACTGTTTTTTGTATCTGTTCCCATGCGTGCATAAGATTACCTCCTTGAAATAAAGCATAACATGAGACCGGTATTTTATCTTGACTGCCAATGCCCTTTTAAAACTCTATTTGCTCCTCCATTCGGTAGCTGTGGCATATGGTCTCAATCCTATATTGTAATAGAACTGCTGTGCCGAACCCACAAATGCTTTGTTTGCTCCAAGGTTTCCAACTCGCCTGACGCCTTCCAGAACTGCCGCTTTTCCCAAACCCATTTTTCTGTAATCGGGATCTGTTGCCACAGGTTCAATCACTGCAAATCCTGCACCGGGATCGTACCACATTCCGCAATAGGAAACAAAATTACCTTCAGGTGCAACGACGGCTATCTTCAGACTTAAATCCACATTCGGCCGGTTCATTTCATCATTTACGGCCTTCTCCTTTTCCTCCGAAAACTTAAATTCACCCTCACCATTCAGCTCATGGTTAAAACCTTTCCACAAAACCCTTAAATATTGAAAAGGATCGTATGTTTCCTCCATCGTAGTGATCCGGAACCCCATGGGTAAAGTGTAGTCCGTCGGTGTTTTATCCAGATAAAAAACCGCATCGTTTTCTTTACTTCCCGTAGCCACAAAACCAAGCTCTGCCGCAACCTCCTGAAATTCCCCATCGGCATCGGAAATTACAAGGCCGGAATTATTGTCCTTGATCAGATTACTTTTTGCATATAATAACATTTCTCGTTTTAAGAATGCATATCCGGGCAGAGCAAGGCAGTATGCATTCCCAAGTACCGTATCAAAAGTTGCGATTCCTGTTATTTGCCCTGCGTCCTCCCATATTCCGATTTTGCCCATGGCATCCTTTTCAAGATAAGAATGGGTAACCATCCAGTCCCATCTGGCATATGTAAACTCTGAATAACCCAGTTTTACAAAAAAGCTTCTTACCCTGTGATAATCTTCAGTGATACCAGCCTCTTTTGTATAATTTCTAAATTTAATTGACATAATCGTTACCCCCTTTTTACAATATTATACATCAATGCTCTGACATAAGAAATTCCAACTTTAGGTATAATCATTTTATACCTTTATGCAATGGACCCGTCCCTGACATTGACCGTCCTGCCGCCATGTTCTGCCGCCTGGGCAGAATGTGTTACCATTAATATGGTTTTATTGCTTTCCCTGTTTATATCCTGCAGAAGCTTCATGATTTCGGCACCGGTCCTGCTGTCCAGATTTCCGGTGGGTTCATCTGCAAATATAATCTCAGGGCTGTTTATTAGGGCTCTGGCAATTGCGACACGCTGCTGCTGTCCTCCTGATAATTCCCTGGGGGTATGCCTTCTTCTATTGGACAGACCCACAATTTCCAGAATCTCCTCCAGCTGCTTTTTATAATTTTTGGGACTCCTTCCGTCAAGCAGAACCGGAAGTAAGATATTCTCCTCCACATTCAGATTTGGAATCAGATTGTAAAACTGAAAAATAAAACCGATTTTATTGCGCCGCATAACACTTTTTTGACCGTCGTCAAATTTTGCAATATCCTCTCCTCCAATGAGTACGCTGCCCTTAGTTGGATTATCCAGACCTCCCAGAATATAAAGCAGAGTACTTTTACCTGAACCTGACGGACCCATTATAGAAACAAATTCACCTTTGTAAATCTGTATTGTTATATCGTTAAGAACTCTTGTTACCGTACTTCCCATTCTGTAATCTTTTATCAGGTTTCTGCCTTCTATGGCATTACTATGATGCATAAACAATCCTCCCTGTCTATTCAGATTTTATCTCTTCTACGAGTTTCATCCTGGAGCCTTTCAGTATAGGTACAACTGAGCCGGTTAAGGTAATAAGAATTCCTGCCAAACCGGTCGTTAAAAATACCGCAGGGTCAAAATCCGGTTTCACAGATATTCTCGGTCCAGCCACAATAAAAATTGTTTTTAATTCCAGCCATGCTGTGAGCAGCCCCATCCCCGCGCCAATCAAGCCCGATGTCAGGCCTTCAATTATTGTTATCCTGATATTCTGCCCTCTGCTCATCCCTACGGATTGGTACATGGCGATTGTACGCCGCTTTTGAATATAATTAATGAGCAAATTATTTATAACACCCACTGCTGCAAGGAGAAGGATAAAGTATGATAATTTTTTCATGGGATCCAAAAAAGAATTTACAATAGTCAGAGCATCTTTTTTAAACTCCTCCACCGTACGGCTCCAATTGAACTGATTGCCGAATAGATTCCGTATCTGGGCCATAACCGCATCAGGGTTATTGGCCGAGTATGCCAGCATTCCGTAATTCCCCGCATTAAAATCTTTCTCCGCAAAGGCAGCCGGAATAATTGCTTCGGAATTATCCGCTCTTGACTGAAAGCATCCCAGGATTTTATAATCATACGACTTGTTTTCACCGCTCAGACTTACAGTATCCCCAACTTTCCAATTACGCTGTCTTAAACAATCTTTACTGAGCAGAATATTTCTTGTACCGCCGAATTCCTTTTCCATGTCCTTTTTTACCGTATCACTATCGTACTTTATGTTGAGCATTGAATTAAAGGTTTTCAAATCTTCCACAGCTTCCATTCTGTAAAAAGGGGTATTGCCGGCACTTATTCTTCCGTCCGTCACATATATGGGCAGAACAGCTTTTACCCCTTCAATTTTTTCAACCCTCTCCACAAAATCCTTGCTCATATCTGCATTTGCAAACCCGTCCAATTCTCCCCCCTTGAACACATCGCCAATGTATGAGGCCAAAAACCCTGTAATTACACTGATGACAACAACAGCCGACAGGCTTATTACCAGAAGAGTTATGTTCTGGTTGATATTTTTATTCTCCTTCATGTTTCGGGCTGCCAGTCTTCCCTCATTGCCCAAAATCACCCCATAGAGCTGCTCCAATACAACTGATAAAGCGTTTACAATCATTGGTACAATAATAATCGTTGAAGTGATCAGACCAAGAAGCGAGAAACCGCCTGCAGCCATGAGAAGCCCTCCATTTTTTTCTGCCGGTATATAAGGAAGGAGGATTGACAGTACAAAAAGCACCAGTCCCGCTCCCAGCTTTAACCTATCAGATGAGCGCTTTTCCTCCACGGTTCCCAGAACCACATCCTTCACGGGGAGCCTGCCCGCCTTGCGTGCAGGTATAAGGGTACTGAGCATTGTTACGGCAATAGCAGTGATACAGGAAATCAGAATATTAACCGGAGATACTACCATTGGTATTTCAATGCCCAACGACAGGGATTTACCCAATTCATTAAGAATCAGCTTCAGTGCCCAAAAGCCCAGCGGAATTCCGGCCAGCCCTCCGGCCAGTCCGTATATCAAACTTTCCAGCATCAATATTCTCATGACAGCCTTTTCTGTGGCACCGATGCTGCGAAAGGTCCCGATCACCGGGAGTCGCTCCAGCGTTATGACCTTATAACTGCTGAAAATGATAAATATACTCATGATGAAGGAAAAAAAGCTTATCAGGTAGAAAGGAAGGGATTTTTCCTTGGCATCCTTTGATACCTCCTCTTCGTTGTAAACCTTGTCCACATTGTAGCGCTGCGGAGACATGGCAGAAGACAGCCCGGTTTTCAATTTATCTGTTTCAATTCCGGCGGCGGGCACTATCAATATTTTGCTGTTTGCGTTTGATGCTCCTAAAATCCCGGAAAGAGTTCCTTTCGGGACCAAAGCGTTAAATCCCCTGGTCTCCCTTAGAAAAACCGTGTCATAGGCCGCAGCAGCGGCAAGCCTGAACCCGTACTCATTTCCGCCAATGGTCAATGCTATTGTGTCTCCCGGTTTCACACCATATTTCGATGTAAATTTCTCAGGTAAAACAATACTGTTTCCTTCGAAGTTTGAAAGCACGGCATTATCCATCAGCCGTGGTTTGCTTACAGCATTCAGTTCATCCAAATCGGCTGCCAGCAGGTCAATATTTTCATAATAGCCATTTTCGCGGAACAGAGCCTGGACCGTCAAAATTCCAACCTTACTTTCTATCGTTGACAGCACCGGTATTTCGGCATCGGAAATCCAGAGCATCCGTCCGTTTTTATCCGGCTTTGCAGAAACGGATATTGTCGCTCTTCCTGCAAAGCCTTTTGCCTTTTTCAACTGGGCGCTTTCATAGGAATCTCCTATTGAAAGGGATACAAACAGAAGTGTTGAGGACAATATTACCGACAGCAGCATTACGGCTGTTCTGAGCAGTCTCTCTCTGATATTGTTCAAAATGTACTTAAGTATTATCTTCAAGCATACACGTTCCTTTCTGACAAAAATTAGATATTCACATCTACCTTGCAATTCTTTATTCCCAGGTAATTTAAAAATTAGTTTTAGTACAAAAAACTTATACTTTCCCAGACAATAAAAAGGCTGCCGGCCTGCACATTTTAAGTGTAGACCTGCAACCTTAATCTGTATTTTTATTAAGCTTAATTTTACCTTAAGTTTTGGCCGGAAAATTTATTGTAATGCACGTACCTGTTCCCGGACTGCTTTCGGCAGAAATTATTCCCCCATGTATTTCAATGATCTGTTTGGCAATGGCCATTCCCAATCCTGAGCCTTCAGGTTTGATCCCGGTATTGTTCCCACGGTAATACCTGACAAATAAGTTGTCCAGTTCCTCCTTTGTCATGCCCCCTCCGTTATCCTGTATTCCGATTTGAGGCTCAGGCTCCTCCCTGATGGAAACCGTAATCACTGTTTCTTCGCTGTTATGTATCAAAGCATTTGTAACCAGATTATTCAGCGCTCTTTTCAGGAAAACCGGATCAAACGAAAGTTCCATATTTTCATTGTCTGTAAAAAAAGCTATGTTCCTATTCTGGAATTCCGGATTGTTCAGAAGGTCAATGACCAGTTCCTTTATAAAGCGGGCAATATTCAACCTGTTCCTGTTGAGCGGGAGCATGCCGTTTTTAAGCTGATAGGTCAGCTTTAAATCGTTTATGAGTTCCTCGGCATAAGTTGCATTTTTAAGTATAATGCCGCCGTACCTTGTTATTTCATCCGGCTGAACTCCGCTCTCCGGATCAGCTATAAGCTCGGCATATCCCCGGATTGGCGACAGAGGAGTCTTTAGATCGTGTGTTATATTGGCGATCCACTCCTCCCTCATCTTTTCGTTTTTAGCACTTGTCTCATCACTTGACAGGATCTCCGAACTCAAAGCGTTTAATTCCTCATATACATCTCTGAATGAACCCGTGCTGAAAACAGGAGCATAGGTCCGTAAGGCAATTTTTCTGATAGAGCTTCTTATGCGCGACAGCCTGCATGCATGAATGAAGCTGTAAACAAAACTCGAAATAATCAATAAAACCAGTACAGCGCATATTATAACATAAACAACCGGTCTTCCTGCTGTAAATCTGTCCTTATTGACATACATGGTCATTTTGAAAATCTGTACTGGGAAACCGATAATATATGCCCATTCCTTTTGACCGGACCCAATGTTTCCTGTAAAAACCGTAAAATTCTCCGTGCCGTTTTGATATATGTGTATGAGTTCTGAAGGTGAATAGTGCTCCGGAATCTCTTGAGGCTTGCTGAAGCATTGTACTTCATCCCCGTTTGTATCGATAAGCTGAATCCATAACCTGTTTTTCTCAAGCAGTTCAAGGCCGGATTGCATTATGCGGGGTTCATCACCGTCAATAACTATATATGCGGAAAAGTCCCGGGTAAAATCTATTGGCCAGTTGCTAATTCCGGTACTTCCATCAGGTTTTTGAATAGTGATATTATAGACAACCATGGAAATTCCGGCTGTGAGTGTACCCAAAAACAGAATAAAGAAAATAGCATATATATGAAATAAGGCTTTATATTTTGAAAGTTTCATTTATCCATCCCTTTTTACAAGCCTGTACCCAAGACCTTTTACAGTTTGGAGCAGCCTGGGGCTGGAAGGATCCTCCTCCAGCTTTTCACGTATATGACGGATATGTACCATAACAGCGTTATCACAGCTGACGCTGTCCTCGCCCCAGACCTGTTCATACAGACGCTCTTTACTTATTATTTTATTTGAATTTTCGGCCATATAACAGAGCAAGCCATATTCTCGTGCCGTAAGCTCCAGCTCTTTACCGTTTTTATATACTCGGCAGCCGTCGGTATCAATGTCAAGCTCACCGGCCCGTATCCACTGCTGTTTTGGAGTATTTTTATCCGAGTTGATATACTGCTGTCTGCGGAGCTGTGCTTTTATGCGGAACACAATTTCTCTCGGACTGAACGGCTTTGTTACATAGTCATCGCCCCCGCTGCTAAGACCAAGTATTTTATCGATATCATCGTTTTTAGCCGATAAAAACATGACCGGGCAATAGGAAAATTCACGAATCCTCCTGCAAACCTCAATCCCGTCCATATCAGGAAGCATAATGTCCAGCACAATAGCATCCGGCTGATACGTTTTACATAAACTTAGAGCTTTATGGCCATTCTCAGCCTTAAAGATATTTTTAAAGCCATCCTTAAGCAAAACCTCTTCCAGCAAACCGGTTATATCCTTTTCATCATCCACAAGCAGAATCCGTTTATCAAATATGCCCTCATATATAATATCCTGTTTCAAATATCTACCACCTTTACTTTTATTAGGTTTCGCCGGTTGTCCCACCATTTACCGCGTTTTTTCCAATGATAACATGGCCGCCTTCGTGGCATGTATCCTTGTGGTATCAAAAAGCAATGTATTAGTATCCGACTGTTGAAGAAGCAGTCCGATTTCGGTACAGCCTAAAATGACACCCTGTGCGCCTCTTCCAGTTAATTCATCCACAATCCGTATATACTCGGCCTTTGATTTTTCAGAAATTATCCCCAAACAAAGTTCATTGTATATAACAGAGTTCACTATTTCAATGTCTTTTTCACTTGGTATCAAAACATCAATACCACGGTTCGCAATCCTGCTTTTGTAAAACTCCTCCGTCATAGTGTATTTAGTCCCCAGCAGCGCAACCCTGCTTATACCGGACTTATTTAGTTCATCTGCTGTCGTGTCGGCAATATGTACAACGGGTATCGAAATTTTAGACTGTATCTGAGTAACCACCTTATGCATGGTATTTGTGCATATAATAATAAAATCCGCACCTGCATTTTCAAGACCTGCAGCCTTATCTGCCAGAAGCTCCCCGCCTTTTTCCCATTGCCCGTTTGCCTGATATCTTTCAATTTCCTCAAAATCAACGCTGTAAAGCAGACATTTAGCGGAATGAAACCCGCCCAACTGTTCTTTTACCGTTTCATTTATTATTTGGTAGTATGTAAGCGTACTTTCCCAGCTCATTCCACCTATTAAACCAATTGTTTTCATTTTAATTCCTATCCTGCCTTAATCATAGATTTTCCACTATATAGAAGTATTTTTATACTAAATATAACACTAATAAATAAGAAATTCATTATAAATTTAAGAGTGTTTTGTTTAAAGTTTACAGTTCTTTTTTTAATTTACATGCCTGATTTAATATGATATACTCTTGTTGTAAAATTTTGTAAAATTGACCAGGTAATGTACGGTTGCTCTCATAAAGGTTGTAATCAGCCGTATGCATCCGGTTTACCGCGGATTGGTTAAAAAGGGGGTGATTTGCATGCAGGACCAAACCTAGATATAAATACTTTATTAAATACTTACGAAATCTAAATACCAGTGTTAAAAGGTAAAGTAAAAAATCAGGAGAAGGACAGCATAAGTTTTTTACATCTATTTTACTGTATATCTTTTACTGCTTCCGGCTTTATAAATAAAATTTGAAAGTCCTAAACAAAATCAGTTGTATTAATTAGGACAAGCTGTTTAATAAAATAAATTTTTTTGTCGTATATTCCTCCATTTTCTACTGATGCATAAAAAACCAATGATTAAAATAGCCTGGCAAAGGTGCAAATCTAAATGTTCAATGCTAAATCCTCTATCAGGCTTATTTCAAAAATTGACTTTAAAATATACAGGAGGTAAAATTATGTGCGTGCAATTAAAAAACACCAAAAAGTTCATAGCGTTTTTAGTTTGTATATCAATTTTCGTATGTTTAATGGCAATACCTGATGTCAGCCTGGCATCAGATTTGATTTATGGAGACCTGAATGGCGATAGTGATGTTAATGCTATTGACCTTTCATTAATGAAAGAATATTTGCTCGGAAAGATCAGTACTTTTCCGGGCGGACAGGGGAAAGAGGCTGCTGATGTTGACTTGAGCGGCAGCATAGATGCGATCGATATGTCATATTTAAAGCAATTCCTGCTTGGAAATATTGACGGACTGCCCATTGGAGAACCTCTGGAGCCAATCCAAGTACCTCCCTTTAGTTCGTTGCAGCCAAATGCCAAACTTCCCGATCCCTTTATGTTTAAAACCGGCACCAAAAAAGGTACGCGTATTACAAGTAAGAGCCAGTGGGCAGCCCGCCGTGCAGAAATTTCCGCCTTAGCCCAGGCCTTTGAGTATGGTGTAAAACCGCCAAAACCTCAGACAGTCACCGGTTCCTTCAATAATAACTCAATAACTGTAACCTGCAGCCAAAACGGAAAATCAATTTCCTTTAGCTGTGCAATCCAGTATCCAACTACAGGTACAGCTCCCTACCCTGCTATGATAGGGGTAAATATGAATACACTTAATACCTCCGAGATACTGAAATTGGGGGTAGCCTTGATTACTTTTCCTGCCGACCAAATCGGAAAAGAAGATAATGCCGGTTCCAGGGGACAGGGTAAATTCTTTGACCTGTACGGAAGCAATTATGATGCCGGTGCATTAATCACGTGGGCCTGGGGTGTCGACTGTCTGATAGATGCACTTGAAATGACTCCGTCAGCCAGAATCGATCCGAAGAAATTGGGTGTAACAGGTGGTTCCCGTAACGGAAAAGGCGCACTTGCCATTGGTGCCTTTGATGAAAGAATTGCGCTCACCGTGCCTCAGGAATCAGGAAACGGCGGAGCATCCGGCTGGAGAACTGCCGATGCACAGAAAGCAGCCGGTGAGGATGTTCAAACTCTTTCACAGATAATTACCGAAAATTGCTGGTTTGCCAAATCACTCAACCAGTTCAGCGGCCAGACAAACAAGCTGCCGTACGACCACCATGAAATATTTGCCCTATGTGCACCCCGGGGCTTGCTTGTAATAGAGAATCCCGATTTTACATGGTTGGGTAATTTCAGCTGCTTTAATACTTCAACTGCCGCGCATATGATATATGAAGGTCTTGGCGTACCTGACAACATGGGCTATTCCTCTGTCGGAGGACACGGTCACTGCCAGTTCCCCGCATCACAGCAGCCGGAACTGACAGCCTACATACAGAAATTCCTGCTCGGGCAGAATGTAAACACAAAAGTCTTCCGGTCAGACAGGACTTATACTTTCGACAGGGCAAAATGGGTTGATTGGACTGTTCCAACCTTTTAATAAAACTTAATAATACAGTTATATTTTCTCTGGAAAGTACCATTAATTCAAATGAGCACAACAGGTTAATTTACCTGAGGGTGCCGGATGAAATTCAGTTTTGCTTTACAAGACGGTTTATTGAAATCAACTGGTAACGCAAGGACAACTTCATAAAATAGGATGCACGATAAAAAACAATTGCGATAAATTGTCGTCAAAACACTTTAAAATGAGTCGATACAATTTTCGCAATTGTTTTTGGTGCGCCCTTATTTTATGAAATTACCAGTTGATATGGAAAATTACACAGGTAAAGCAAAGTATATGGACTTTTCAGGTTTTTTTATACTTTTGGCTTTTTTGACTTTATGTTTTTATTTGCAATCTTAGGTGCATAAGCAACTTTTTTTACTTTATTCTTATCTTTCTTAAGTTTATCCGGATTTTTAAATGACATGCTATCCCACCTTAATATATTTACTTATTTTTTTCACCACCAAATTAATATTATATCTTTCTTTGGCGTTAAAGTCCAAACACTTTGGAAATTAAGAGTATCAAATGAGCTGTTTAAATATCAATTTTACGGTTGTGCCTTCGCCAGGCTTACTTTTTATTTTTATTTCAGCATCATGAATTTTAGCAATCTCCGCACATAATGAAAGTCCCAGTCCTGCCCCTCCATTAGCTCTCGATCTGGATTTGTCAGACATAAAGAACGGCTCAAAAACCCTTGGTAAGTCATCTTCCGATATTCCCATCCCGGTGTCTTTAACTTCAACGATTATGTTAGATTCATTGTTTCTGTAAGAGTTCAAAATTATTTTGTCCCCGCTCCCCGAGGCTTTTACGGCATTGTCCGCCAGGTTTGAAATTAAGATTTTCATTAAATCCCGATCCATCAAAATACTGAAGTTCTCTGTCAATATTTCAAGCTCAATATTTTTAACCTTCAGCTTCGGGATAAAAGAATTTTTAATATCTGTAAAAATTTCTTTCAGACTCCCCTTTTTCAGCTGAAAATCTTCCTTTCTTAAAACAATCATGTCCATAAGCTTTATTGCCAGCTTCTCAAGCCTTTTCCCTTCATCATAGATAAAACTAAGGGAATTGATAAAAGTCTCCTCATCATATTTGTTGGTTCTGAGATAATCAGCATAACCTATGATGGAGGTCAAGGGAGTTCTCAATTCATGGGCCAGATTATCAATAAACCTTTGCTTGTCTTCCGAAGCCCTTTCAAGCTGGTGTATTTTTTCTTCAACAACAGCAGCCATGCTGTTAAAGTTTTCAGAAAGCAAACCTATTTCATCGTTGGATCTTACCTTGACCCTTTCACTGAAATTTCCGCCGGCTATTAATCTGGTTGATTTGATAAGCTTACTGATTGGCTTTACTATATATATGCTTAATATAATGGTTACTGAAACCAGGACGGCGGAAATAAGAATATTTAATCTTAACAGAAGGCTTAACAGACTGTTTTTATTATTATAAATACCGGAAATGTCTTTTGCGTAGGAAACCTTGTAGCAGTTATTATCCAGACTGATTTTTCCTGTTACAAACAAACAGGTCTTTTCACCCATATCGCGTATTATATAATTCACTTTACCGGAAGAAATGTTTAATTCATCTCTACTTGCTGCCGGGCTGACTTTCAAATTGCTGTAAACGACCTTATTATTTTCATCCATTACCTCCAAAAATATATCCTGTTCTGACAGATTGCCCAGATAAGTATTAATCATTGAGTCTATGCTTTGTTTGTCAATTCCCACAACCTCCGGGTCAGAGGCCTCCTTGACCTTAAGCAGGTACAGATTTGACTCCAATGAGGAACAGAATCTTTGCTGCTCGCTTATGCCAGATTGGATGTCCGTATCCAGATTCAGTCTGAAGCTGCTGTTTATGAGATATATTGATCCGGGAACAAAAAAGATTTCAAAAACTATCAATGTGCTTAAAAATATCTTCTGCCAGAATTTCATTTATTCCTCCAGCCTGTATCCCAACTTGAATACGGTTTTAATCCCATCTTTCCAATCCAGTTTTTTCCTTAGCCTTTGTATGTGGTTGTCAATAGTCCTGGTCTCCCCTACGTAATCAAATCCCCAGATCCTTTCTATAATTTTGTCTCTGGTTAATACAACATTTTTATTATTTACCAGAAACACCAGTAATTCAAACTCTTTCAAAGTAAGCTCTATAATTTCTCCGTTCTTTTTTACCTGCATTTCTTCAAGATAAATTTCCAGGTCTTTAAATTTGGTAATATTGCTTTTTTTGTTGTAATGCCTTAATACATTTTCAATCCTGGCCAGCAATTCAATCCCTTCAAAAGGCTTGGTAATATAGTCATCTGCTCCGGCTTTCAATCCGTAAACCTTATCTGCCACCGAACTTCTGGCCGTTAGAAAAATAACGGGAATACCTGAAGACTTTATCTTTTCATATAGAGCAAATCCGTCGATTTTGGGAAGCATAACGTCAAGAAGTATCAGATCGAAGCTGTCGTTTTCAATCATACTTAATGCATCCTCTCCGTTATAAACCAAAGAACTTTCATAATTGACCGTATTTAAATTCAATTTTATTAAATTTGCTATTGGTACGTCATCCTCAACCACCAGAATTTTAATCATAATACAGAATACCTCATCTCTTTGTTTCCTCATGCAGTTAGATGGATTAAACACCGCTAAGGAGTTTAATCCATCTAATAAGTTATATTTGTTTACCTGATGATTCTTAATCTATTTTCAAATCTCTGAAATTCTCCCTGTGATCCTTCTCAACTGAGGGTAAGGTTATCAGGTTATCATAGTTTATTTCATAGCTCAATACAGAGTAATCCTTCAAATTAATACTCATCCATACATCCCTCCCATCTTCCAGGTCGCACAGTGCTCTTATTGTTCCTGCTTCAGGGGTCTTTCCAACCTTTATGGTATCTTCCTGCACAGCCTTGTCAAGTTTCCCAAAAAAGCTGATAACCGCACTTTTTACTTTGGTATCGTCAATTGCTGCTTTCAAGTTTGAATCTATATTGGTGTAGGCGGCTAAAGAAACTATTTCACCGGTTTCTTCATTTATCACTATATAATCCGCAGCCGGCATAGGCTGTTTTAAGTTTGCCGCCGGAATAAACTGTACATTTATTACATCGGCAGTGTGCTTTTCAGCATTTATTTTCAATACCGCTGCGTCTTCCTTTGGGTACAGCTCCATAAAGAATTTGAAGTTATCCTGATTATTTGTTCTTGTAACATGTGCTTCACCAAAGGTATTGGCATCCAGCCCCATATAATCCTTCATTGCTTCGGTGGCAATTTTTACCGCTTCTTCATCAGTGATGCTGCTTTTTTGGATTTTGATTTCATCGCCTGTCCTATCTTTTGTATTTTGTTTTGAACCGCTTTTCTCACTTTTCACATCTACTGCCACAACTTTGTTTTTTGTTGAGTCAATAGAATTCTGACTGGCATTTATGCCTGCCGTAGCGCTTCCTACAATTGTCAGTGCCAATGCAAGCACGAGTATATTTTTTTTATTCATACTACCTCCCAAGCCATCTTGTGGCTTTGAACCGCATAGCGGCCGTAAAATATTTGTCAGGGTTCGTGCACTAACCCTTTGTACTATCAAAGTATATCCTGGCAATTTGTAGAAAGTATCTTTCAGATGTCACAAAGTTGTAAAATCGTTCCCGGCAGCCTTCAAAATAATACTACCACATTCCATTACACATTGTGACAGGGTAAAAAAGTAAAAAAAAGAGACCATTGGATTTTAAACTATTAATGGTCTGTATCAAAATCCAATAATCTCTTATTTTATAAATTTATCAGGATAGGTTGCAATTTTCTCAAAAATTGCAGCTTTATAAACGCCACCCTGGGTATCACCGGGATTCTCAATGTCATTGCCCGCTGCCAAAGATACCGTATCATCCTTAACGATCAGAGTCAGGTTCAAATTGCAAATTTCGTCGATGTAGTTGATATTGATAATTCCATTACTGCGATAAAAAATATCTGTTATTTTCAAACCTTTTTTATTTATTTTATTCAGAATTCCGGCTGCATTTTTTAATTTTAATAACTCCGCTTTACTTATTGAAATGCCGCCGTATTCCTTGAACATACCGGTTGTTTTATCAAAGTACAGATAGTATCGTTTCCATGTGTGGCCTCCGCTTCCGTCCCTCATCAGGTCAAATGCACCGGGGTAGGTATAAAATTGTTGATCTCCCACATACTCCAGACCTTCACCGGCATATTTCAATTCATAAGGTTTGCCGTCTCTCACCGACCAAACATGTGAAACCGAGCCGCTTCCTCCATAACCTTCTTCGGCCCGAAACAATTTTTGGCCGCTCACATCCCAAACAGCTGTTGAATTTCTGTAAATACCGGCCTCCAGCATTTTCTCAGTGACGGTATCACTTACATACCATACCTCACCGCCCAGGATATCATCTCCACTATCCTTACCCTTGTTGACAAGAGCAAACAGCCCGGGCTTGCCGTCTTTATTGAAATCATCCGCATATGAACCTGCAATTGCACTGCCATTCGGCAATCCGGACTTTAATCTTTTCAAAAGTTTTTCTTCTGCTGTTTCCTCATGGGCTTTAATTACCGCTCTAGTGTCAGCCGGTCTTGCTGCACCATTTGATGCAGATGAAACTCCAGCCGGACTGTTTATATTCTTTGCGGTTAATTCAGTTTTTGAATTTTCTATACCGGACAGCTCCTTTTGAACTTTTTCATTGCTTATACTGCTACTGCTGGTATTGCATGCCCCCAGCGAATAAATGGGAATGACTAAAAATATTGTGATGGATAAAGCAATTGACAGAAGTATCAAGGCTGTCCTTCCTGGCCTATGGTTTTGCTGCTGGTAGTAGGAGGGTACTTCGTAAGTGGTTTTACCGCTCCAGATAGAAATATATACTCCGCAATGCTGGCATACTAAAGAGTATGTTTGTTTCCCGCATGCCGGGCAGGTATATGTCTCGTCGTCATCTTCATCTTCATCAGCATATTCGTATTCATTTTCATCGTCATACTCGTCATCACCAAATTCATCATATTGATCATCCTCCGCACAGTCAGGACACGCATCTCCTGTATAATCTCCACCGCAATCGGGACATGTATGCAGCACCGTGTGGTCCTCACTGCACTCGGAACATGCATGTTCAGTATAGTTTTCACCGCAGCCGGGACATATATCTCCTGTAAACACCTCACCACATTTGCCGCATAGATTTTTAAACTCTCTGGAACCGCAGCCTTCACACTCTGTTGCATCATTTGAAGTATTGATACCGCAGTATATACACTTTTTTATAACGACCCCCCCTTACAATTACAACAATTTAATTCTTTTCCATTTTTTCAATACTGTCAATAGTTTTCTTCAAATAAAGCAGCCGGTTACGGTAAATATGTTTTAACGTCAATCAATTAAAGCCCGGGTTCTCAACTTGCATAAAAAGAGGCATAAGCTTTCAGCTTTACACCTCTATTAACTAACAATTGTAATTATTCAATTTTGCCTTTCAGTATTGTGACAACCACCCTGATCCCGCATGTCCCTCTAATTAACCATAGTCATTTAAGGTACATAAGTATATGCCTTATCGTCAGTGGGACTTAATTTGACACCTTTTCTCTCAAACAGCTGGCTTAAGGTTACGAATTCATAACCTTGCTTTTGAAGAGTGGGAATTATTATATCCAGGGCCTCAGGTGTGGGATGTGGCAGCGGCTGGACATCGTGCATCAAAAAGATGGCACCGTCCCTTGCCCCGTTTATTATTAAGTTTGCACGTTCCTGGGCGGTGGTTGACTGAATCCAGTCATTGCAGGTAACGCCGTTTACAAAGGTCAAGTCTATGGCACTGAGCATTGTGTTGTTTATTGCAAGATTGGGTGCGCGGAAAAATTTCGGTGTAG
>JAEVZU010000083.1 GCA_023392075.1 Bacillota bacterium
AGGAATGATAGACCAGGTTACAGACCAGGCGACAAACATGGTGGACACCTCCGAGAAAACAACCATATCCAGAATGGGTAACGGGGCCAAACTGATGACAGCCATGGGAATAGGAGGAAAAGGCGGCCAGAGCAAAGACGGCAGCAATGCAGGCGGCAAGGGAGACAGCAAAGGCGGCAGTAAAGATGGAGGAGGAGACTTCTTCGGGACCATCAAGAGCGGCATACATAACAACCTCATGGCACTCGGAATGATGAACCTGAAGAAGCTTGGAACACAGATACTGGCAGCGGGAGCCGCCAAAATATCAGGAGCCATAAGAAAAATGCTCACTCCGAAGGTTAAATTCAAGCTGGGCAACGAAAACCATGAGCTGTGGGTGGAAAAAGGCCAGAATAAGAATGTTGTAATGATGGCAACTTATGAAAGTGACATACGAGTCAATAAAGATATTGACAAAGAAACCCTAAAACAGGTAGAATCAGGAATAACGGTAGCAGAGAAAAAACATGACCCAACTGTCGAAGATGTTCAAAATATAACGAATATTTTGGGACATGGACATGAGAGTAAAGATGGTTCTACGGGAGTAAGTGAAGCTAAGAGCAAGGCAAATCCATCTGCTGCAGATATATTAAGTGGAAAAGCAAAAGTACCAACTAAGTCAAAAGAATTTGATGAATGGTTTGATGATCTTACTATTGAAGAGTTGGATAAACTTTGGGATGATAGTAAAAGCAAAAAAACTATTAAAGATAAATTGAGGGCAGGTAATAATCATGAATGGTATAAAGTTTCCCAGGCAAATAAAGCTAAAAGATGGGGGCTTACTACACAAGAAATTAAGTACAGTGCTGTAACAAAAATAAACCAAAAAGAAGCTAACGATTTATGGTTTCTTGATATAAAAGTTCCAGAGGAAACAAAAGAGAATAATAATGAACTGCGAGGTAAAGATAGGATAAGCGGTAGACATGGAGATGGCAAGAAGGGGGAAAAGTCAACTCATACTAGTGAGGAGAACTCTGCCAGTGCTTTTGCACATAAAGAACTAGATGATTTGTTTGGTGAATGTAAAACAAAAGAGGAGTATCTACAGAAATTGAATAAATGGGCAGATGCCCATCTTGCCTTAACAAAAAAAGATAAAGGGATAGATGACACTAAAAATATTGTTAAAAAAGGAAGAGATGTATTGCCAGAAAGTATAAAGTTACAAAAGGAGGATTCAGAAGAGTAATAAAATCTTAATGTAGTATTAATGTGGATGAAAATATTAAAAATTTTGTTGCAAATATGAGAAGTGCATAGAGTTATGAATGTAAATGCTTATACAGGATAAGATGTAAAATGTGATATTATTCCTGATCCACTTAATGGTAACTAATATGTATAAATGGTGATAGAGTTAGATAGTGAAATTCTTATAATAAGTAAGAAATAAATTTTAATTGGAGGGATAATATGGGAGACATAGTGGAAGCAGAATTAAAAGATTTACCACAGGAATGGGTTGATTTATTGAACTCCATGCCTGGTATCAAAGGACAGTTTATTAGGGATAAAAAGGTGAATAGAGATGAAATGATATCACCATATTTCTTTTCATACTTTTTAGATGATTACAAGAGTTGTAAACCTTTCTTTCTTTGCTTTGAAAGAGGAAAGGAGGTATTTGATAATCTGTATGAATTGTATGGAGAAGATGAATCTGTAAAACAAGTGAACAAGATATTGGATGAGAATGAATTAACCAAATTACTTATTAGGTATATTGAAGGGGTAAATTACCTATTAGAGATGGAAGGTGAAACCACATATGATATTCACGAAATGGAAATAAAGGAACTTAGTGAAGAAGACTTTTTGGACGAATATGACTCCGTAGATATTGAAAATGAAGATATTAGAGGATGTTGTTCTCAGGTTATGCGTTACAACATATTACCTGATGGAGATATAAATCCGATTGTTGAATTTGAAGAAGCATTATATGAATTAACACTGGATTACAACCTTATATTTTATATTTTGTGGCCACTTGGAAAAGTTGACGATGTAGAAAAT
This sequence comes from Bacillota bacterium, assembly GCA_023392075.1. Classification (GTDB taxonomy): domain Bacteria; phylum Bacillota; class Clostridia; order Acetivibrionales; family DSM-1351; genus Ruminiclostridium. The sequence continues at coordinate 2,068 of JAEVZU010000083.1, forward strand.
CCATATAAAGCTTATGTTGAACTATGGAAAATGGAAATTAAACCTTACATAATAAATAAAGATCTATTAGTTATTGTAAGGTAGGATATTGTATGTGTGTATTTATAAGGTTGTCAACGGAGTGAGTGAAGTTTTCTGCAAACAGCTTTCTAGGATGATTTAACGAAAGGTATGTAGGCCTAAAGTCAGCTTTCATACCCCTTTTACAATATATTAGGATTGGGAACTGTCTTGAAGGGACTTGTAAAAACCGATAACGTATAATAGTTTTCGCAAATTCGAATAAAAAAGGACAGATTTACAGCCATTTGGTAGAATTAAGTTACACAGGAGTGAAAAGTTATGTATTTGAACATTTCATTAAAAGCCACAGGTGTTAGTAATGACCACTGTGTAATCCCTTAACTAATGCAGTAATTCTCATAATCCGACTCCGATAGCAACCCCATTGCATCAAATCCGACCCATTGCCAAATACCTTTCAGCCCGCATTGTGGGCTGATGTAAGCGGAGCCAGGGAAGTGTTTGACCCCGGCTCTTTAACCTGCATCATTTTCGACCCCCAGGTTCAGCACAATTTGTTCGGAAAAGTATCAAAACAAACAGTCGCCAAATTGTCCTCAAATTCCTTCTCAATCTGTACATGGGTATTCGTATCCCGGAGCCGCTTGAAAATCGGAAACAGGGGTAACACATCGCCAAACAGGGGCAAGATACTTCGGAACAGAATTCTGATAGTGAATGAGTTTGAAGATTAAACAAAAAAAGTTGGAATGAAACAGCACCCGCAGTTCATGGTGAACCCCTCCTTGACCGACATTTTTGCTCATGCTAAAATGAAGGCAGCCGGGAGTTTAAGGGGGATTTCCTCAGAACTTTCAACAAAGCACATTATAAAATAGCATATATAGACAGAGAAGATTAAACGATAAATTTTCCTCTCTGTTTTTTTGTTTTTTCTATTCAAAATTTTTTCAGAATCTACTTTCAATCCTTGTGTACAAGAGTTAACATTACACACAACAATTGAATCAAGGCTCGTGATGCCTGAAATCACGTGATTTGTTACATGGAAAGTGGATAGGTTTACGCTCCCTTGCGAGGATGAAAGTCTAACGCTCATAAAGTGCGGTTGCCGGCAGGTTTTATGGAGACAAAGCAAAGAAACGGAGGAGATATTATTTATCAAAAACGTAAGATGGCATTTATAGGCATCGATATGCATAAGGATACCCATACGGCGGTGGTTATGGACTGCTGGACTAACAAATTAGGCGAGATCACTTTCGCCAACAGGCCGTCGGCCTATGACAAATTCATGGCTGATGTGAAAAAGCTATACGGGGACTTGCAGCCGATATTCGGCCTGGAGGATACAAGAGGCTTTGGACGGAATTTTGCCTCCTACCTTTTGGGGCATAAATACCCCGTCAAGCATGTAAATCCTGCCTACACTGACGCAATGCGTGCAAGCGCACCCATGTCCAGGAAGGATGATTCCTACGATGCCTTCTGTGTGGCAAGGATACTGCGGGATATGCTGGACACCCTGCCGGATGAACAGCATGACGATTTATTCTGGACAATCCGGCAACTTGTCAAACGCAGGGATTCACTCATCAAAGGGATTATTGTTGCTAAAAACCAGCTGAATGCCCAGCTTACCTATGTTTACCCAAGCTACAAGCAATATTTCTGTGATGTGGACACCAAAACAGCCATGTATTTCTGGGAGAAGTA
>JAEVZU010000156.1 GCA_023392075.1 Bacillota bacterium
AAAAGTGATATAAGCAATGCTGTTCCCACGAGCTGGATATGCTCCAATAAACATTTTACAAGCAGGTCGGTATGTTTTTGAGCATATTCTACAAATTTTATCCAGTTCAAGTCTGTTTCCTCCTTAGACAATATTTGCTATCTGATTCCAGGAAACCATCCCGGCAATTTCACCGGCTGCATTTTCCACATAAATTACTTTACTTCTGTCTTTCAGGAAAATCGGCAGGGTTTCTTCCACAGGACTGGTTTCAGATTTAAATATACCCTGGGCATCTACCTCTCCATGAACCTTTTCCATTATTGCACCTAATGAAATTACCTTCATACGGACTATAGGATCGTCTGCCGATACCAGTTTTGAAACAAACTCATTTGCCGGATGAAGCATGATTTTATCCGGTGTATCGTATTGCTGTAATTTCCCTTCGTGCATGATAATAACCCTTGACCCCAATTTAAATGCTTCCTGAATATCATGAGTTACAAACAGAATCGTCTTCTTCGTCTTTTCCTGTAAACGCTGCACTTCGGCCTGAAGTGCCGTTCTGGTTATAGCATCTATTGCTCCGAAGGGTTCATCCATCAAAAGAACATTTGGATCCGCAGCCAGAGCTCTGGCTATTCCTACCCTCTGCTGCTGACCTCCTGATAATGATCTTGGATAGCGGTTTCTGTAGTCTTGGGCATCAAGGCCGATGGTATCAAGAAGTTCATCCACCCGTGTCTCAATCCTTTTTTTATCCCATTTCAAGAGCTTGGGAACCGTAGCAATATTATCTCTGACTGTTTTATGAGGGAACAGTCCACCGGCCTGCACAACATAGCCGATATTCCTGCGATGGTCTACTTCATTTATCTCTTTTATGCTTTTTCCATAAAACCGGATATCACCGCCGGTATAATCGTACAGGCGGTTTACCATCTTCAGCAGCGTGGTTTTTCCGCAGCCGGATGAACCTAAAATAGTAATAAATTCACCATCGTAAATATCCATGGTAATATCGTTAACAGCATCTGTCTTTATGCCCGGGAAACGTTTATATACATGCTTGAATTCAATTGCCGGTATCTTTTTATCTTTCATACTCTTTACCTTTCATTATTTGGCTTATTCCACCAGTCCCATCCGCTTGGTCAGTATATTCTGAACACCTTCCAGCAACAGATCCGCAGCAATAGATATGACAGCGATGGAACCTCCTCCCAACAGAGTTATGAATACTCTGCCATAACCTATTCCTGATGATACCAGTACTCCCAGACCGCCTGCACCTATATAGGATGCGATTGCTGTTGTTGCAACGACCTCTACGACAGCCGTTCTGATGCCGGCTGCTATTAAAGGAAGTGCCAGAGGGAATTCCACTTCCAGGAAAACCTGCTTTGCAGACATTCCCATTCCAAGGGCAGTTTCCCTGATAGAATCTTTTACCGACAAAAATCCGGTTATAGTATTAATAAGAATAGGAGGCAATGTAATAATTATCAATACTATTGTTGCAGGTAACCGCCCTATCCCTATCAAGGGGACCATAAAAACCATTAATGCCAGACTTGGGATAATTCTAAGGGCATTTACCACTCCTGTTATAATTCCTGATAACTTTGGCAATTTGGCACAGACAATCCCCAGAGGAATTCCTATAAGAATTGCAAATACAGTTACCACCAGGCTTATAGTAATATGCGTTGCCACATAAGACCAATATTTAGATGTATTTTCCAGGTAATATTGAATAAGATCCGAAAACATTTTCCCTCCCCCAATAATTTTCCGGCAGCATCAATGATACTGCCGGAAGATTATTCTGCTTCCTGACAAGGCGGCTTATTTTAATGAGGCTTTTAGGCTCTCATAATATTCCCTGGCCACATCGTCATATTCCTTGCCGTCTACATCAACTTCAGCATTCATTTTAATAACATTATCCGTAGTAAATGTTGCAGTAACCAGATTTATAATCTTTTCAGCTCCCGGATTTGCTTTTAAAGCGTCATTGCGGATTACAGGAATTATGTAGTACGGTACCCATGCTCCCAGGTCATCCTTGAGAACAGTCCACTCATCTCCTGCCAGATTACCTTCTGTGGTATACACACTGAACACATCAACATTTCCTGATTTTGCCGCTGAAAATGAGAGCGTATGCTCCATAACTGACAAATTAAAAGGCAGCTTTCCGTAAACCTGTTCGAGTCTTGGAATCTGAGCTTCAGTAAATTCCGCTTTGCAGGAGAAAACCAGTTTTTGCTTCTGAGCAGCCGCCCATGCCTCTGAAATGGTAGTTATGCCAAGTTCCTTTGCCCGGGTTGCCAAAACGGCAAGACCTTCTGCGTCATTTACATCTGCCGGATCCAGGATTGCTATGTCATACTGTTTCTCATATTGTTCCTTTACGGTCTTATATACTTCATCCTTATCGTATATAGGATCAAGTCCCAATACAGAAACTAAAGCCGTACCGGTATATTCCGGATATAAATCCACATCCCCTGTCTTTATGGATTCTCTTATGACCGCACTTGACAATGATTCGGCACGTTCAACCTGGTATCCGGCATTTTCAAGGGCCAATGCATATATTTCCGCAAGGACCTTGGATTCGGTAAAATCTTTCGAACCCACAATAACAGGTTTTTTACCAACCGCTTCTGATGTCGGAGCAGCCGATGCCGAACCCGAAGTCTGAGCCGCACTCGAAGTTGCAGAAGAATTACTTCCGCAGCCGGCTGCCGAAAATATAAAACCCACGCAAAGTGTTAAAGCTAATAATTTCTTTTTTAAATTCTTTTTCAAAATAATACCTCCTAAAATTATTATGTAAGATACAGATGTTCCGAAACACACATCTGTCCTTTGAAAACTGCAGGCTATCTGTGTCCAGCACAAACATACTAATCATATAAGTTACATATGAATTATTATTAACATAATATTCATTTTTTCATACTATGTCAATAGGTATAGTATGATTTTTTCATTGACTTTAATAATCAGCAAAGTTATAATGAACTCACTAATAATTACTTATGCTGGGGAGACATTATTATGAATAACAATAAGATACTATTTATCAGCGGCAAAGATATCGAATCCATGAATCTGACAAATGAAGAAATTTTAAATTCTGTGGAACAAAGTCTTGTCGCACAGGGAAGCAGTCAAACCGTGATTGAACCCCGGGTTCACCTCATTCCCAATCCGTCCATTAACGGTCACTTCAATATTTTAAGGGGCTATATAGAACCTCTCAATGTTGCAGGTGTAAAAATTGTAGGTGACTATGTGGACAATTATAAAAAAAATCTCCCTTCCGAGCTTGCCCTGTTAAATC
>JAEVZU010000201.1 GCA_023392075.1 Bacillota bacterium
TTGCAACCTGGACATCATACCTGTCGGCCACGCTCAGACAGGTATCTATGGCTTTCGGGGTAGTGCCCCAGTCTTCATGGAGCTTTAACCCTATGGCACCGGCCTGGATCTGCTCTATCAGAGGTTCTGGGAAGGAGGCATTACCCTTTCCCAGGAAGCCCAGATTCATCGGAAAGGCCTCGGCAGCTTCCAGCATTCTGAACATGTTGTATTTCCCGGGTGTACAGGTGGTGGCATTGGTTCCGTCGGCCGGGCCGGTGCCGCCGCCTATCATCGTGGTGATTCCGCTGTACAGCGCAGTTTCAATCTGCTGGGGGCATATGAAATGTATATGGGTATCTATTCCTCCGGCAGTTGCTATAAGTCCCTCTCCCGCAATGACTTCGGTGGATGCACCAATTACAAGTCCGGGTGTCACACCCTCCATGGTATCCGGATTCCCCGACTTGCCTATTCCCACGATCCTGCCGTCCTTTATACCGATATCTCCTTTGACAATACCAAGGGAATCCACTATTACCGCATTTGTTATAAGCATGTCCAGCGCTCCGCCGTCCCTTGAGACCGACGAGCTCTGTCCCATACCGTCTCTGATGGATTTTCCGCCGCCGAATTTACTTTCATCACCATAAACGGTATAGTCCTGTTCTATTTCCAAAATCAGCCCGGTATCTGCCAGCCGCACTCTGTCACCTGTGGTGGGACCGTACATGTCGGCATAATCCTTGCCCTTCATGCTGTAGCTCATTTGTTTTTCACCCCTTTAAATCCAAGTTCATCCGCTTTGACCAAAGCGCTTTCAAAAACACCTTTATCTTTAAGACTGCCTGAAGTAAGTCCATTCAAACCGAATACGGCTTTATATCCGGCAAACTCGGTCAATGTAACCGTCTTTTCCTCACCGGGCTCAAATCTGACGGCAGTTCCCGAAGGAATATCCAGTCTTTTTCCGTAGCACTGCTCCCTGTCAAAATCGAGACACCTGTTTACTTCAAAAAAGTGAAAATGGGAGCCTACCTGAACCGGTCTGTCTCCCGTATTGGAAACCCTGACTGTAATTGTCGGTCTTCCGCTGTTCAATGTAATGGTTTCATTCCGTATAATATATTCTCCGGGCTTCATAAGGGTTTACCTCCTATCTTATGGGATTGTGCACGGTTACCAGTTTTGTTCCGTCGGGAAAGGTTGCCTCGATCTGAATCTCATGGATCATTGAGTCCACCCCCTCCATTACATCCTGTGCAGTTAACAGGTGGGTCCCCAGCCGCATAAGTTCCGTTACGGTTTTACCGTCCCTGGCGGCTTCCATAAGCTCGGCACTGATATAGGCTATGGCCTCGGGATAATTCAGTTTCAAACCCCTGTCCTTTCTTTTTCCTGCCAGCTCCCCGGCAAAATGCAGCATAAGTTTTTCTGTTTCCTTTGGTGTTAAATGCATATGAACCTCCCAAGCCATACTATGGCTTTGAGCCGCAATAGCAGCTACAAAATAAAATGAATTTTGCTCACTCCTCTTATCCGCTATATGCGAATAAAGGAGATTAAATGGCCATCTTTTCCTGTATCACATTTGGATCTGTATCTGCCGTGCTTCCTTCCATTATTATCCTGCCCTTGTCAATAAGATAAAAATAGTCTGCAACCTCCATGACAAATTCCAGATATTGTTCCACTATGATCATAGTCATGCCGCCCTGACTTTTGAGCTGCTTTATGACCTTTGCTATATCCTGGATGATGGAAGGCTGTATTCCCTCTGTGGGCTCATCCAAAAGCAGCAGCCTGGGGTTTGATACAAGCGCCCTGGCTATGGCCAGCTGCTGCTGCTGACCTCCGCTCAGATCTCCGCCCTTTCTGCCCAGCATTGTCTTTACTATGGGGAATAGTTCATAAATACCCTCATCAATAACTCCTTTATTCGGGCTGCATTCCAGACCCAGCAGCAGATTTTCATATACGCTCAATTGAGGAAAAATATCTCTCCCCTGCGGAACGTAGCCTATTCCTTTTTTAGCCCTGCTGTAGACAGGCATTTTTATGATCTCTTCCCCCTCCAGTTTTATGCTGCCTTCAGGAGTTTTAACAAGTCCCATTATGCTTTTCAGGAAGGTGGTCTTGCCCACTCCGTTCCTGCCCAGCAGACAAACCACCTTTCCCTCTTCAATCTTCATACTCATGTTTCTTAAAATAACACTCTCACCGTAATAACTGCTCACATTTCTAAGTTCCAGCATTATTAACCTCCCAAGCCATACTATGGCTTTGAGCCGCATTGCGGCCGCAAAATGTAATGAAAACCTATATCCTTTATCGCTATGTGGCGAATAAAGGAGGTTCAAGCCAACCTCCTTATCTGTCGCGTTCTCCGCGTCCGAGGTATACCTCAATCACCTTTGGATTTTTCTGGACCGATTCCATATCTCCCTCGTCCAGCAGTGCTCCTTCGTGAAGTACTGTTACCGTATTGGCACATTCTCTGACAAACTCCATATCATGCTCTACTACCACCACAGAACACTGCCTGGAAATCTGTCTTAGAAGTTCGCCTGTCTTTTCGGTCTCTTTTCTTCCCATGCCTGCCACCGGCTCATCCAAAAGCATTATCTCGGGCTGCTGAACCAGCAGCATTCCTATTTCCAGCCATTGCTTCTGTCCGTGTGAAAGTTTGGCGGGAAAATTATATCTATCCTCATATAAACCGATTGTGTTCAATACGGCCTTTATTCTCTCATTCTGTTCTTTCGTCAGCCTGGTAAAAAGTGAAGAATACAGGGACCTGACTTTTACTGCGGCCAGTTCCATATTTTCATATATGGTAATGCCGTTAAAAACCGATGGTACCTGAAATTTCCTTCCTATGCCCAGCCCGACTATTTCATGCTCCGAAAGCTTTGTAACATCGCTTCCGTCCCGAAAAATTATATTGCCGGCCGCCGGTTTGACTCTTCCGCATATTGCGTCCAGAAGTGTTGTTTTTCCGGCGCCGTTTGGACCTATAAAAAAATGGATATCACCCTTTTTCACTGTCGTGCTTAAATTATTAACAGCTTTAAATCCATCAAAGCTGATCGTCAAATCATTTATTTCAAGAACCGGACTCATAGCTACACCTCCGTCAAATACCCCGTTTTACTCCACCAGTATTTTGTCTTCAGCCGGATTGGCCGCTTTATTTATTTTGATACTTTTCAGCTTGTCTTTTAATCTATTGAAAGCTCCTACCAGCCCTGACGGCATAAATATAACCACCACCACAAAGGCAATACCTATAAAATATGACCAAACCGCCGGGAATTTTTCACTAACACCGCTTTTCATGAGATTTACAAGTATGGCACCGATTATTGCTCCGTTCAGACTGCCCCGTCCTCCGATGGCTACCCATATTACCATTTCTATGGATGGAACTATACCCATTTCGGCCGGTGATATTATGCCCACCTGCGGAACATATACGGCACCTGCCAGACCCGCCAGGGCTGCCGATATGCAATATACAAAAACTTTGTAAATGGCCGGATTATAGCCCGAAAACCTGGCTCTGTTCTCCCCGTCCCGTATTGCGATCAAAACCTTGCCTGCTCTTCTGTTGATAATGAATTTACAGAATAAAAATGCTAAAAGCAGCAAAACAACCGAAATGTAGTACAACCAAAGTTTTGTACTGCTGCTTGCCAGGGTAAAATGAAATATTGTTTTAAAATTTGTTATACCGTTGGTTCCGCCGGTAAATTCCTGCTGTCCTACAAAAAGTACAACAAATATAATTGACAACGCCTGTGTTAAAATTGAAAAATAAACGCCTTTGATTCTGTTTTTAAATGTCAGATATCCTATAACCAAAGCGATCAGTGTTGGCAGCACCAAAGCCATTAAAACAGCAACCGGAGCTATTTCAAAGGGCTTCCAAAACCAGGGCAGTGTTTCCCGGCCGCTCCAGGACATGAAATCCGGAAGTTTTCCGCCATCGGCCTCCAGCTTCAGATACATTGCCATACAGTACGCACCTATACCAAAATAAACACCGTGCCCGAGACTTAGTATCCCTGTATATCCCCAAATCAGGTCTATTCCCAATGCCAGAATCGCAAATGCCACAAATTTTCCGAGAAGGTTGGTTCTGAAATCTGAAAGGAAAACCGGGGCAATACATAAAAGAAGTATAATAATTATTATGGTAATATTATTTTTTCCTGCTTTATTTAAATTGCCTATCTGCTTCATGTTACCCCCTATTCCGCTGTTGTGCAGCAAAACAAATAGTTAAAAAGCACTTGTGCCGCCATCTATTCATCAAGCGCTCTGCTGTTGATAGTAAAAAATCCCTGCGGTTTCCACTGGAGAAATATGATGACCATTAAAAAAACAAGTACTTTGCCCAGGGATGCATTGGTGAAGAATTCAAAAGTCGTATTTCCAACTCCTATAGCTGCCGAGCCCGCCACTGTTCCCACTATTCTTCCCACTCCGCCCAGTACTACGACCATAAAGGTATCAACAATATAGTTCGTTCCAAGAGTCGGACCTATGGAGCCCAGCAGGGTCAATGCGCACCCGGCTGTCCCGGCAAGGCCGGCTCCCATGGCAAAGGTAATACTGTCCACTTTTCTTGTATTAATCCCCAGGCTTTGAGCCATGGGTCTGTTTTGCATAACAGCTCTTATTTTTCTGCCGTAGGCAGTGCGGTAGAGAAAAATATAAACGCCGGCAATACATGCTATGACCAGTCCGATTATAAACAGCCTTTTGTAGGGCAGCTGCGTTCCACCCAGAACCAGACCGCCTTCCAGCCAGGCGGGACTTTTGACGTCCACATTTGGAGCGCCGAAAATACTTCTGGCCAGCTGCTGCAGGATGAGACTGACTCCCCATGTGGCAAGCAGGCTGTCCAGCGGCCTTCCGTACAACCTTTTTATAATGGATATTTCAAGCAGATATCCCACCAGCGCTGCTACCACAAAAGCACCCG
>JAEVZU010000242.1 GCA_023392075.1 Bacillota bacterium
CAATACTCACTTATACGGACAGAAACACGTTTACTTCGGGAGACCCGGACAAAACCCTCGACAGTGATGATGAAATAGTATTCATGTCAAAAGATGCGGGGGGAATGCCGGCTGACTTTTCCGAGCCCGCAGGTGTAACAACGGGATCGGCAGTGAGGATAATGATTTCAGATCCACTGGATAAGAAAGGCTGCGGTTGTGTATACTTGTTCAGGCAAGACGGAACACTTGATCAGAGTGCAGGAAAACAATATGTGAAATATGATTTCAAGCTGCTGTCCGGAGATTACAAAACAACCTATAAAACAGGAGGCGGGCCTAATAAGGAGGATTCTGCAGTCACTACTCCTTACTACTCCTGCCACTTTTCCGACCGGTGGATCAGAGACGAAATCCATATTATGAAAGGGAATTCGAACGGAGTTGATATTCTGGACAGACATAAGGAACTCTTCAAGCCGGGTGTACCCACAAGAACCGAGGATACTTTTTGTGAAGGTGCAGCTACAGGTTTCCCAGCCGAAGGATGTTTCGCAGCAAATATCTCAGGGCCTGTAAGGGCAATCCGCTCTTATATGGGAGCCAACAGCGGCTTCATCACCCAAAGAGAGCATATATTTTATGAAGACAGGGAGGATATCAATACATATCTTAGAGTGCATCCAATTTCAGGAGTTGTAGATTTTCTCGATTACAGCCCGGCTGCCGCAGGAATGACCTATACCAACGACCTTAATAAATCGGGAGTAATTATTGATGGAAAGCCTGATACTTTGATACAGGGGCCGATTAAATGGGAGATGGCCGGCGGAAATCAGGGATCTCTGGTGACGGTTCATAATATAAGCTGCGACCTGCCAGGGTTTTCATATACTTCATATTATTTGGATAACAATAACCCTCAGGTAAAAACAGACCTGCAGTTTACAGGAGATCCTTATGCGTATGGATCATCGGGTATATGGGTGGACAAACCTATAGATAATACAGACCCAACCAACGGAATGGCTTACAATATGATACTAAAAAGGTATATGTACTTCGAAAACCCGTGGTTTTCCACCGAGGGGGCGGAGCAATATTCATTGCAGTCCCAAAATCCTTTTCATATAACTGTAAGCCCCTATGGGAATAATGGGTACTAGCATTATCCTGTGAAATCAAATAGAATTGTATTACAAATTTTTTAATATAGCAGGAGGTTTTGCATGAGCGATTTTTTGAGATTGGAAGATTTCATTGAGCTTTCAGATGCAGGTTATGAAGAAGCTATAGTTCAATTTTTAGAAGATAACGGGATAACGATTGACGATTTTGAGTATGTTGGGAGATGTGATTCCGAATGCCCTCAATGTGAAGCTGAAAGTTTTAGTGTCTGGCGAAGGAATATAGGATTCATTAAAGATAAAGAAATTTTCACTTACGATTTAACTGCAGCTGATGAAACATTAGACTTCGCTGTATATTGGTGTAATAAATGCGGTAAGTGGACTGCTTATATTGAGTAACGCATGAATACTGCGCTCTGGAACTTCTTGAGCCAAGACCGGTTTTATATATTAAAAGATTGTTGCTTTCTGTGAAATGTATCTGCCGCCAGGGCTTCATCAGGGGCCCAGCGGCATCATTTTTCTCTCCTTCCCTTTTAAGGAACCTTTTTTTAACGAAGATTGCAGCAATCAAAACAGTAACCAGGGCAAAGAAAGCAGCGGCTATCATGGAATAAATGTCAACATAATGTGCTATGCTATTGTTTCCCAGGCGTTTCCCGCAATCCCTCCCAGGAAAACCAATACACATTCCAGGTGAAAGTACCGATAATGGTCAGGTTATTCTTTTCTGAGAGTACGCTGAGTATGAGGATATGAACCGTTCCTTTCAGCATTTCCTTGTTATAGTTAAAAAGAACAGTTTAATTATTAAAACCCTCCACTATCTTACCAGGGTTATATTTGAATGCTACAATGAGAAATATAATTTGGGTACAAAAGAGGGAGGTGTTTAATGACATACAGTACTTCTGAAATTGCAGGAATAATGGGGCTGCATCCAAACACTGTTATGTTATACGAGAAATGGGGCTACCTGGCTCCCGCCGAAAGAAAGGAAAATGGCTATAGGGTCTTCAACGAAACACATCTGGAGCAGATAAAACTCATAAGAATGTCATTAAAAAGCGAATTAATTAAATGCTATATGAAGTTTGAAGTTCAAAATATTATAAGAAGTGCAGCTCAGGGGAATTTGCGCAAGGCTTTGGAGCTAAGCAGAGAGTATTTATCACATATACAAAATGAAAAGAATAATGAATTTGAAGTTATGATAATAATCCGGGAAATACTGAAAAGTAATTTATTGGAAGAAAGGAAAATATCATTAAGCAGGAAGGAAAGGCAAGGTTCCAGGAGGCCAGGAATGTAGCTTTCAAGATACACGGATTAGCCCGTGAGGAAAAAGATCCCATAAAGGTAAAAGTTTTAAGAGTAATGGGACAGGTCGCTGCTACTCCTCACGTAAAGAGACATGCTTTAATAGCTTCAGATTATGCAATAACTTTAATTAATTTAACTCATAGTGCTAATTGAAATTTGACAAAAACATAAAATTCCAGCACATATTTCCGATTTATCTATAGGAACTTCGCCGGTTTACTAAAGATAAAAGAGGAAATAAACATGCTGGAATATAACCATTCTATCAATAAGATTGAGAATTTTAAAGACTTTTT
>JAEVZU010000194.1 GCA_023392075.1 Bacillota bacterium
GTACAATGGATATCCTTGCAGGCAATGTCAAGCTTGCACCTGACTTTTTCAGAAACCACGGACTTGAGTGGCTATACAGATTATACAAGGAGCCAAAGCGCTTTAAAAGAATGCTCAGGCTCCCGAAATTCATAATCTACGTTTTCGCAATAAGACTAGGGTTGATAAAACCCTAGTAGTCTGTAACACCTAAAAGTCATATATTTCCGACGGTTAAATTTCCGCAGAATTTCGTTGTCGTCCTTGACAATACATACAGTATTGTCTCGTCCTCCGCCTTATCCTGCAAAATTTTTCCTCGCCGGAAATACACGTTTTAGATGTTACAGACCACTAGTGGTTGACTTTCCGGATATTATTTATATTATTTTAGCGCCTGGCCGGTAAGTTTTTCTATTATTTTAACAGAGGCATAATAAACCTCTGAAAGTTTAAGCACACTTCTGTTTTTAAGCTTTCCCTGAAGGTATTCATCTATCAGTCCAAGTTTGCAGGCTTCCCTGTAATAATCACCTTTAACTTCGTCCATATGAAAAATACTGAGCACTATTTTCCCAAAACTGTCTTTTGTCAGTTGCTCATCGTTTAAATATTTTCTGGCAGTTATGTCAAACTTGTAATTATATGCTTCCTCAGACACTCTTGGGACACCATTGAGTATAATAAAGGCCATATCCTTATTTTTGGCTTCCTTGTCATATTTGAAGTCATTGGTAACTCCTCCTCCCAATAACCCAAGGTTAATCAGTTTTTCGGCATATGGGTAACTCCAGTCTCCGGTGATGCTTGTTACATCTTCTTTTATATCAGACATGTAAATACCCGATTTTCTCAGTATCTTTTCGATCTCCTGCTGTGTGTCAAGATTTCTGTCCTCTATAAGCATTGGTATATCCATATCTTTTGAAATACTGTAAGCGGCAATTATTCCGGCTGCATAACCCGTTCCCGCCTTGCTTGCATTTGAGTTGACAGCGGTCTGAACCAGCGACGAAGCGGAAATTTTATCACCTGTCATAAGTACATTATCCAAGCCCTCCGGTATAAGTGAACCGAGCGGAATATAAAATGTCTTCGGATTGCATAAAAGATATCTGTTGCCGTCTTTCATTGTAAGAGTTACCGGTCTTGAGGCCGAACTGATTCTGTCTGTGTATCTTTTTCCTGTGAGCACATCGCTCAGTGTCATATGATACCGCCCTTTGAAATGGTCCGGAGATGGTATGATAAATTCCGGTGCTACCGAAATATTACCTGCACTGAACTCTTCCAGGTTTGCTTTTAAATAGCTGTAAAAATTCTCACATTCCTTTTTTGCTTTGTCATATTCAGTTTTAACTGCCTGACTGTCGGTCAAATCCACATTGCTGACATTTACGGCTTCGATTATTACGCTGCCGTTTCCCTGATCTGAGACATTCAAACCCGATATACCTATATCCCTGTATCCCGTTTTGTAGCTTTTCAGGATAAAATTGATCATAGTACCCTGTTCTTTAAGCAGCTGCTGAATTTTATCATTATCAACACCTGAAACCGTAAAATTAAGTTTTACCGGCAGGTATAAATCTTCCATGCCTATATCCCCGTATCCCTTGGTAAAACCAATGCCGGCCTCTTTCAGAACCTCTCCGGACCAACTCGCATCAATGTATCTTGCAGCCTTTATATTTCTCGTCTCTTCAGACGTTTTCACAGTAATCCCGTTAATCTTGCCGTTTTGGTTCATGACTCGGGTAACTTTGGAATCAAATAATATGGTAAGGTTTTTTTGTTCAGAAGTCATTTTAGTTATTTCACTTATGTAATTGCCCAGGTTTGAGCCCTCTCCGGCCTTGTACCGTATTTCCTTGAAGAAATCTGAACTTACGCTGTTCCCTGTGGGCGTAAAATCCTCAGACCAGTCTATATTAAGCGTATTCTTAATATTTTGCCCCAAATCGGACAAAGAGTAGACAAGAAGAGTTTTTGCACCAACCTTGGCTGACCCGAGGGCACTTGCGACTGCATCAATTCCGTCACCGACAACTGCTACGTCGAAACTGTCCCTGTCAGCCGGAAAGCCCAGATTTTCAAAGGTATAACTTTCTCCGGCATCAAAATAATAATCCTTTTTCAACATTGGTTTAATTACGAAAAAGAACAGGATGGTCACTGCCACTAAAATTAAACTTAACCTTATCAGAATATCCATTCGCTTCTGTTGCACAGTTTTATCTTGATTCAGCTTTTTCATCAGAACATTTTCCTTTTAAACTTATTTTAACTCCGTAATTCAATTGTATAGCAATCAAAGATACCCGTATAGAGCAAAGTTGCTCAGTGTAAATAAAAAAAGAAGCCTAATATTTTATCGACATTAAGCTCCTTTTTATTAATATTTGCATAATCATGGAAATATCTTATTTAGGAATGACTAAATAATAAAACCGGATTCCTGGGCGGAAAATAATCGTCCAGAAATTGGAAGTTATTATTTGATCATTCCTTAATTGTATAAATACCTTTTACCATAACATATGAATCCTTTGAGGCCTTTATTCCTCTTCCGTCACCATTGGGAACAAGCAGCAGCTGGTTATCGGGAATAACCTCCCCGTTTTTCAGATCCTTACCCGATATGAGGTTTGACAACCCTCCGGTTGCTGTCTTTTCTATGTACGCAGTCGCACCGCTTTTTGTTCTTAAAATAATTTCAGTACTGCTGTTTCCCAGCATTATTTTACCTGCCGGGAGCTTAACCACCTTGAACACCATACTTTCTTTAAGTGCGGCAAGTTCTTTTTCGGTATCACTGAGCTTCTTCTCCAAATCGGTATTGGAACCTGATGCCGATATTTGCTTCTTCAGGTCATCACCGGTACTTTGAATCAAGCTCCTCAAAGCAGCTTCCAATTTGTCTATGTAAGTAGAGTCATATATCACCCGTCCGCTTCCCGACTCAGCTCTGGCAACCGGTGCCAGCTGAAGCAGGGCAAAACAGCATATAAAGGCAGCTAATATAAAAATGTGTCTCTTTTTTATCATACTCTTCAGTTCTTTCATCGCAACCTCCGTCAGAGTGCAAAGCACGTATTTTTATATAAGGAGTAAAACTTGAATACAACATATACTGTTTTTTAAATTTCAACTACAATCTATATTATAACTCCGACAGTCCGAAACTGACTTCCAGAGCATCGTTTACTTTATCCATAAGTTCTTCGTCAAGATGCCCGATTTTTTCTCTCAAGCGTTTCTTATCAATAGTTCTGATCTGTTCAAGCAATATAACAGAATCTTTTGCAAGACCATATTCCAAAGCTCCTATTTCTATATGAGTAGGCAGCTTTGCTTTATTTATCTGAGAAGTAATTGCAGCTGCAATTACAGTTG
>JAEVZU010000280.1 GCA_023392075.1 Bacillota bacterium
ACATTGAATTTAACAGGAATGGCTGCCTGCTGCAGGGAGCCGTGAGTGTTTTAAAGGCAATCGGCGGCGTTGTACCCATTATTCATTCGACGGCAGGCTGTGCAGTTCAGGAAAAATATATATCAAACGCTGCAAATGGATATGCTGCCGATAACTACACTCTGTCTTGTACAAATGTTATGGAAAAGCAGATAATTTTCGGCGGAAGCGCCAGACTGAGAGAACAGATCAAAAACACCGTAAAGGTTCTGGAAGGTGAACTTTACGTGGTAGTCAGCGGCTGTGCCTCGGAAATAGTGGGAGACGACATCGGGGCAATGACGAAGGAAGCGGCGGAGCAGGGGTATCCTGTTATAAATATCAGCACTCCCGGATTTAAAGGCCACAGCTTTGATGCCTATGTAAAAGTAACCAAAGGGATAATAGAAGGTCTTTCCAAAAGCTATAACCCTGAATCGGCCTTAGACAGGGATTTAATAAATATATTCGGCCTTGCTCCCAATCTTGATCCCTATTGGGAGGGCAATCTGGAGGAGTTGTATACCTTGCTTGAAGAGGCAGGGTTCAGGGCAAACCCGCTGTTTGGTTACAGAAGTACTGTGGAAAACTGGAAGCAGATAAGAAATGCAGGCTTGAATGTGGTGTTTACGGGCTGGGGACTTGAAATAGCCCGTTATCTGGAAGAAAAGTTTGGCACTCCCTATATTTATATGGATGAAGTACCCTTCGGAATTGAAGGTATTGAAGAAATACTGGAAAGACTGGCTGCTGCGCACAGCGGCAAAAAGGAGCAGCTTGACGGGATAAGGCAACAGGCAAGGAATAGGTATCTTTATTTTCTGTCAAAATTAGCCCCCTGCTACTACAGGCAGCATATTCAAAAAGAAGCTGTACTGGTTGGACCTTCTTACATAGCTGCCCCATTGGCAAAATTCCTTGAGAACGGCTTTGGACAAATCGTCAGGTCGGTAATCATCACAAATAATATATCTGGACAGGAAAAAGAGCAGCTTGTGAAAAAATTTGAAAATATTGAAATTATTTTTTCAGAGGACGGTAAAAGGATAGAAGATAAAATCAGGGCCATAAGGCCTGAGATTATTCTTGGAAGCAGGCTGGAGACAAACATAGCAGAGGAGCTTGACATTCCTGTACTATACATTTCTCTGCCCACAGAGGGGAGAATTATTTTGAACAAAAGCCTGCTGGGCGTGAGTGGAAGTCTTGCTTTGCTGGAGGCATACAGCAATGCTTTTACCAAATGAACTTCCTGTTTCTGAGGAAATCAACATTACTAAGCTTGATATATCGAAGTTCAGAGTACCCGGTTCACCGGTTTATGACAAAACAAATGTAACTGAATCAGTTGGGGCCGAAAAGGAGGAATGGGCGGAAGAACCGGATAAGGCCGCATTCTGTGTTCTTTCCGATACCGAAAGAAATTCCTGAAATTGCAAGACAAATTATTTAATTATATAAAAGGAGGCAGGGAATATGAGTAATATAAAGGAACAACTGTACGAAGAGCTGAGGTTGAAAATAGCCTTGGGTATTGAAGGTGTCAGCTTTGATAAGGAGGTTCTGAAAAAGCTTACGGAAAAAAAGGAAATTAAAACTGTAGAATTCTGTGGACCGGGAAAATTTTCAGAGACTAAAAAGCATCATTATTTTCCTCACGCAATCCACTTAAAGAACGGTTTTGGTGTATTTCCGCTGGCAGACCCCAATTCACCCTACAGTATAGTAGAGCAGAACGGTGTGTTTGGAATTGATTACAGAGGCAACTATCTGTCGGATATAAGTTTTGAAGCAGACCCCGGATTTTATTCCGGAAAAACAAAAGATGGGGCAAATATGAAGGATATTGCCCAGGACCGTTCGGTCAGCAGTGCCGATAAGAGCATAGTTGTCTGCTACAGCGAGGAATGTGCGGTAAAGGACAAGGGGCAGACCTGCCTGTTTTGTACCTTCAACGCAAAGAAAAAGTACCAGGACGGTCCCGACGGTCCAGTCTGGAAGTATCCCCAGCAGATAGGCGAGACGGTGAAAGCTGCATATGATGAAGGCTACAAGCATGTAACCATTACCGGAGGCTTCATACCCGAACGCCGGGAACTGGAGTACTATCTGGATGTGGCAGAAAGCATAAAGGAAGCCCTGGGGAAAGATACCTTCAACGGTACGGCCTGTATAGGAGCACCACTGGATTTTTCAGTAATCGAAAAATACAAGGAGGCGGGTTTCAGCACAATAGCCTTTAATACCGAGGTATGGGGCAGGGACTACTTTGAGATCGTATGTCCCGGAAAGGTGGAGGCCTGCGGAGGTTATGACAATTGGATAAAAGCCATTGAGTATGCTGTGGAGGTTTTTGGAAAAGGTAATGTCAGAAGCAATTTCGTATGCGGCCTGCAGCCCAGGGAGGTTTTATATGAAGGCTTTGAGTATCTGGCTTCCAAGGGTGTGGTAACCATAGCTTCCAGCTGGGTCCCCTATGCGGGTTCACCGCTGGAAGGACACCGTTCTCCCACCATCGACTGGCATTGGGAGGTACAGCTGAAACATGCTGAAATTTTGAGGAAATACGGACGTACCTTTGAGGAAGTGTTTAACGGGGCACCTGCAAGATTCCCCGTACATGACATATATCAGATAGAAGACGGTACCTGGCCGGGCTCCGGTATAAAATAAATATTTTTAAGTAATAAACAAAGGTTTTGGGATATGTATTTCTCAAAACCTTTTGCTGCATTTAAGGGGTTCCTGCACTATGAGTTAATTTAAAGGGTTTTAAGCTTACAAATATGTTGAAAATAAGAAAATTATGGTATAATATAAATTAATATAATGTAATACTGTTTACCGGAATTATAAGAATTTATTTTTTATTAAATTGAGGTACATTCATGATGCTAAAAAATTGGAGTAGAATTTTATTGGCAGTATTTACATTTTCTTTTATTCTATCGTTGTCATTTACTGCTTCTGCATTTAGTGTTGAAAAGCAAAAAAGTATTCTGATAATTCATTCGTATAATGAAGGTCTTCAATGGACCAGCGAGCAAAATGCAGGTATCATCGACAATATCACCAAATCAAACAGCAATTGTGCAATATATGTAGAGTACATGGATTGGAAGAACTATCCCTATCAGAACAATTTAAATTCCCTGTACAGTTATTTAAAATATAAATATTCAAATAAAAAGCTGGACTTGTTAATTACCACAGATGATGCTGCTCTCACCTTTGCATTGGAAAACCGGGCAGATCTGTTCTCCAATGCCCCGATTGTCTTTTCAGGAGTAAATCAGGAGAAAATATCACAAATTCAAGGAAAATATGAAAATTTGACAGGTGTTATAGAGGAAATAGATCCTGCCGATACAATCCTTATGGCAAAGAAAATCAATCCGGACATAGAGAATTTATATCTTGTCGTTGACAATTCTGAAAGCGGTATTTCCACATCCAAGATAATATTTCAGAAAGTAAAACAAACAAATCCGGAAATAAAAGTCATTTCAATGAATAATATGAATTTCAGCACTGTTATTGATATAGTAAGCAGGCTGGATGATAAAAGCATGCTGCTGTTTGCCACTTATTACAGTGATGCTACCGGCTCTATAATTGATTTTAACCTGGCAGGCAGGGAAGTTAGCAAATACAGCTCCATACCGATGTATCATCTGTATGATTTTGGTTTGAACAATGGTGCTTTCGGCGGAAATATGCTGAGCGGAAGATTATACGGTAATTATGCTGCCGAACTGGCCTTGAGAATTCTAAACGGGGAAAGTGCCGACAATATCGCTATTTATTCACCAAAGGCAACCAGAAAAGTTTTTGATTACAATCAATTGAAAAGGTTTAAAGTGCCCCAGGACAAGCTGACTTCAGATGCTGAAATTTTCAACAAACCCTTTTCATTTTTTGAAACTTACAGGATTCTGGTATTGGCAGTGCTGGCAGTGTTTGTATTTTTGATTTTATTCGTTATGATACTTTTGATTTATATAAAAAAGATAAGAAGGATCCGAAAAGAGCTGCATATAAGTAATGAGGAATTAACTCAAACCTATGAAGAACTGGTCGCGACAGATGATGAATTAAAAAATCAGCTGCATGAGATATCCGAGATTCAGAAAAATTTAGCTGAAAGTGAAGAAAAATACACATATCTGGCACTTCATGATGTTTTAACAGGTTTGCCCAACAGACGCTCATTGTTCGAGGATGCCAACAGGATTTTACATAAGGGTGATAATAAAAAAGCAGCTTTGCTGTTTATTGATATGGACAACTTTAAATATATCAATGATACAATGGGGCATGAATTTGGTGACCTGCTGATTAAGGCGGCAAGTGACAGACTGTCCCTGGATCTGCTGGAAAAGAGCACTTTGTACAGACTGGGCGGTGACGAATTTATAATTCTGGCAGAAGAAACAGGCCAGGATAGTGCCGAACAGTTAACTACAGACATTCTATACAGTTTCAGGGAAAAATTCCTTGTTAAGAATATCGGGCTTCATATCAGTTTCAGTATAGGCATAGCAATATACCCCGACCATGGAAACAATATGGAGGATCTTATAAAATCTGCGGATATTGCCATGTACAAAGCCAAAGAGAGCGGAAAAAACAGGTATGTATTATATGATAAAAGTATGAATAAGGATTTTACAGAAAGAATGAATCTCGAAAAATACCTGCATACTGCAATGGATAACAACGAATTTGAACTTTTTTACCAGCCACAGCTTGATATCAATACCAATAAGGTTACAGGGCTTGAGGCCCTCTTACGCTGGAGAAGTCCTGAATTGGGACTTGTCTCTCCCATGAAATTCATAAAAGTTGCCGAAGATACCCACCAGATAATTCAATTGGGAGAATGGGTCCTGATACAAGCCTGTGATTTCCTCAACCACTTGCATAAGCAGGGTCTGACAGATATGAAAATGTCCGTTAATATCTCAACGCTACAAATATTTCAGTCCGACTTTGACACAAAGGTACTTAAAATTATTGATTATTTTAAGCTTGACCCCAGTTCAATCGAACTGGAAATAACCGAAACAGTTCTAATTGAATCTTTCGAAGTTGTCTATGATAAATTGCTGAAATTAAGAGAAAAGGGAATAGGCATAGCTCTTGATGATTTTGGAAAAGGCTATTCGTCGCTGAGCTATCTGAAGCAGCTGCCAATCACAACTCTAAAAATAGACAAGACTTTCATTGACAATGTATCCTTAAGCAAAGAAAATAAAACCATTACCCGGCATATTATAAAAATGGGACGATCTATGGGAATGTCGGTTATTGCAGAAGGCGTAGAGCAAAACGATCAGCTGGAATATCTAAAAAAATATGAATGTGATAAAATTCAGGGATATCTTTTTTCAAGGCCTTTGCCAAAAGATGAGATCGAGAAGCTTTTAATGGGCTTGAACTGATTATGCCGGTATGTGACGGTATAATCAGCTCAAGCATTATGCTATGGGATGCCAATTATTCCCTGACAAGTATTTTTTGAACTTCTGAAATATAAAGAGTGTGATGGTCGGAATCTGGATAAAATCTGGAGTCAAGCTCAGTATCAATAAAATGTTCCGGCTTGTATTGCTGGGCGTATAGCTTCTTACATATGATAACGGTTTTCGCCTCGTCAAAATAGGGAACAGCACTGTCATAACAAACCGTCAATTCCGATTTACCGATCTTATCCTCGTCTCTGCCTGAAACGGTACCAAGGTAGCCCAGCTGTTTTTTGAAGCTGCTGTCCAAAAATGAGAGGGAGAACTGCTCCGAACCGTCGATAAACTCCTTGGTATAACGGTGCGGACGAATAACTATAAAGGAAACATTTTTTGCCCACATCACACCAAAACCTCCCCAGGAGGCAGTCATGGTATTAACCCTGTCAGATTTTGCGGCTGTCACAAGCATCCACTCATGGCCAATAATTCTAAAAGGACTCTGATCAAACTTCTCAGGACTGATTTCAATAAATTTATTCATGGCAAAACTCCTTTTAACTAATCATATTTATTATAATACTAATATATGATTTAAAAAAGTTCCAGTATTATAATGCCATAATCAAAATTCTGATACCTGCAATTCCAAGCGCCAGTGCCAGGCTTCTCACAATCCAGCCCCCTTTGAGTTTCCTTGAAAGTTTTGCCCCCAGCTGTGCGCCAAATAATACGCCTATGGAAAGGCCAATTGTTTGTATGATTCCGTTGGACAATACTCCCGTAGTCAAATGAACGGCACTTCCCGACAGGGACATTGCGGCTAAAACAAAATGGGAGGTGGCAGTGGCAAGATGTACGGGAAAGTTAAGTACTTGAATCATGACAGGGACATGAATAATACCTCCTCCGATACCCAGGAGACTTGATAAATACCCGACCAGTACACTGATAACAATTCCCAGCAGCGGATTGTAGGAAAAGGTGTAAACCATCCCGTCCTTATCGGTAACAGTCCGGGTTACATCATATTTTGAGTGCTTTCTCTCCCTACTTGTGTTCTGAGGTCTTATAAACAGGTAAATTGAACCTACTAACAATACAACTCCAAAGATCATGTTAAAAATATTACGAGGTATGAGAGAGGTGGTCAAAGAACCTAGAATTGATCCGGGCAAGGTAGCTATGGCAAAAATAATGCCGGATTTGTAATCAATCTTTTTCATTCTGGCATAAGCCGCAGAGCCTGACAATGAATTAAAAAATACCACGGCCAGAGATATTGCAGTGATGGTTTCAGGACTTTTATCCGGGTAGAGGAGCAGTAAAACAGGCACAAGTATAAAGCCTCCGCCGGCTCCGATCAAAGTGCCGAATGTTCCTACCAGAAATCCCAGAGGTATTAACCAAAAAAATTGATGCATATAAAATCCCTTTCCTACTTAAAGTTAGATAATTTATACAAGCTCATATAATTATTAAAATTAATATTTTAGCGATATCATCTATGTTGTAATTTTCTAATTCTTATATATTTTACAAGTATTGCAGAAAATCAATTCACATTTGTCCGGTGATAAGCTGTACACCTATGCTGGCGGCGGTAACTGTCACCCATACCAGCAAGCCCAGCAGCAAAGGCTTAAAACCTGTTTTCAGCATTTCCTTGAAGTCTGCACTGAGCCCCACTGCCGATAATGCGGTGATAATCAAAAATTTACCGGCTGAAGATAAGTGTGCAGACATTGAAGGAGTTATTACAGAAAGTGTGTTCAAAAGCGATGCAGCAAGGAACCCTAATATAAACCAGGGAAAAATCTTTTTAAAGCCGTAATTAACCATTCCGCCTGTTCTGACGGCATTCCTTTTTTTAAATATTGTAATAGCGGCAAATATTAAGGATACAGGAATTATCATAGTGGTTCGTGTTAGTTTGACTATTGTTGCATATTCTCCGGCTGCACGGCTGAAAGCATAGCCTGCTGCAACCACCGAAGAAGTATCATTTACAGCGGTGCCGGCCCACAGACCGAAGGCCTTGTCCGAAAAGCCTATTAAATGCCCAAGGGGAGGAAATATCAGCACTGCTATGATATTGAAGAAAAAGATTGTCGAGATGGAATAGGCAACCTCCTTTTCCTCTGCTTCTATCACCGGTGAAACCGCAGCAATTGCAGAACCTCCGCAAATTGCCGTTCCAACGCCTATGAGAGTTGTAAGATTATACGGTATCTTCAGCAGTTTTCCAAAAGCATATGCCGATAAGAACGCAAAGGAAAGTGTGATAAGCATTACATATAAAGATTCCGTGCCGGTTTTCCATACCTGGGCCAGGCTTAAGCCTGCACCCAGCAAAATTATTGCGTATTGAAGGACTTTTTTTGAGGTGAATTTTACACCAGATTTTGTCCATTCAGGTTTGCCGATAATATTGTTGATAAAAATTCCTAAAATTATGCCAAATACAGGCCCGCCTACGACAGGAAACAAACCGCCAAGCCAGGCTGCCGCAATTGCAAGCAATAAAGAAAACAAAATTCCTGGGATGTTTGATCTTAACCAGACCATTTCAACTTCACTCTGCCTTTCAGTGTCATATTTATTATGCCGGCCGGGCACGTAAAATATATCTGTGATTTTTTACTGCAAAATATTTTCTATAGATATTTTAGCGGTTCTATATTATAATTACAAATTATGATTTATTATAAATATATAAAAATAATTTATGGAGGAGCGCATGGTTGATTCCAAACTTCTGACTTTTATTAGTGTAGCAAGACTTAAGAATTATACACGGGTGGCGGAATTTCTCAACATGACTCAACCGGCCGTTACACAACATATTAAACAGCTTGAGGAGTATTACCGCGTACAGCTTATAAAAAAAAAGGGAAGGCAGATAATACTGACTGAAGAAGGCGAAATGCTGTTAAAATATGCAAAGGAGCTGGAAGCAAATTCATTGAAATTCCAGAGAGCTCTGATAAATAAATCTGCAGTGGTCAAACGGTACAATATAGGGGCTACGCTTACTATCGGAGAATTTGTTCTGCCAGGTTTGCTGGGAGAGCATAAAAGGCTTTATGATAATATTGACATTATATTGCATGTTTACAATCTTGAGGAGATCATAAAAAGGTTAAGTTACGGACAATTTGATGTTGGAATTGTTGAAGGCCCTTTTGACAAGACAAGGTTCAAATATAAAAAGTTAAAGGATGATGAGCTGGTTTTAGCCGTATCGCCGCTGAGTAATCTGACTGAAAATGAGGAGGTCGAGCTTGCAGATATTATTACCGGCGGGAAACTGATAATGAGGGAGAAGGGTTCCGGAACAAGAGTGATATTTGAAAATAAGCTGCTGGAGCTGGGTATAAACCTTGAGGAAGTAAAAGTCTATATGGAGGTGGGCAGTATAGGAGCAATAAAATCACTGGTCCGGGCCAATCTAGGGTACACTGTGATCTCCAGGGAGGCTGTCAGACAGGAAACGGAGGCGGGAACATTAAAAATAATACCCATTAAGGGTGTCAGAATAAGCAGAGAATTTAATATCATATATCTGGATGATGTACAGAATGATTTTATCAGGGATTTTATAAAATTTATGGTTGAAAAAACAAATACCCTCTATTGACAATGTACAATACGTTTTTGAGAGGTTAATTTGCCCTGCGGCGTGTTATACATTGTCAATAGAGGGTAATAAAGCAGTAACAAAATAAAAAATAATTACATATAATACATTGTAATATTTGAATATAACGATTGACAAATATTATATAACGATCTATAATGTGTGTAAGAAATATTTTAACAAAAATAATAAGTATTAAATTAGTGCGCCGGAGGAATTTTATATGTCAGTTGTTAAAGCAAAAAATAATTATACAGGACAGGGCGGATGCCGGAGAATGAATTGTGCACAAGCTGTAATGAGTGCTTTCAGTGAAGATTTTAATATAGATGAGTCCATGGTGGAAGCTTTTAAAAATTACGGAGGGGGAAGAGCTCCCGATGGCCTGTGCGGAGCTTATTACGCGGTTAGGTATATTCTGGGCAAGACAGAGCCTGACAGGCTGGAGGAATTGGAAAAACATTTCCTTGAGCATGCGGGAGCATTGGAATGCAGGAATATAAAAGGACTTAAAAAGCTCTCCTGTGTCGGCTGTGTTGAAAAAAGCTCTGAATTTTTAGAAAAATTGGGTTGAACATGAAAAAAATATTAGTTGTTATTATATCTCTTTTGGGCATTATAAGTACTGCTTGCGGTATACAGGAGAAAGTTCCGTTCCTGCCGGAAAGTAAAAATACGGCATCGGTACAAACCGGGTCAACAAAGGAGTTTAACAGGATGGAAATAAAACCTGAGGAAGCTAAAGCACGGCTTGATAAGGGCGAAAAAATCATTTTGTTGGATGTAAGGACAGAAGAGGAATACAATGAAAAGCGTCTTCCAAACAGCATTTTAATTCCTGTTGAAGGTATTGATAAAGATGCACCGGCTAAACTTACAGATAAGAATGCAACTATTTTTGTTTATTGCAGAAGCGGCAGAAGAAGTGCCATAGCGGTTGAAGTTCTCACTCTTATGGGCTATACAGAGGTATATGACCTTGGAGGCATAGAAGACTGGCCATATGAGACAGTAAGCGGGAAATAACTGTTACCGTAAAAATAAATATTTAAGATAATTTTAGTATTCACTTGTTGTGAATACTATTTTTTTGTACAGGTTGAAATATGACATGCTGCTGTCAGGTTTTGATGATATAATTATTAGTGCGGAGGGCTTTATGCAGATTAACAGGCTATTTGAAATTGTATATATTTTGCTGGATAAAAAAATAATAACCGCCAAAGAGCTTGCTGAACGCTTCGAGGTTTCTGTACGCACTATCTACAGGGATATTGACGTACTTTCCGAAGCAGGGATACCGATTTATATGAGTAAGGGCAAAGGAGGAGGGATAAGTCTTCTGGATAATTTTGTCCTGAATAAGTCCATATTGTCGGACAAGGAACAAAATGAAATTCTGGCTGCACTTCAGGGCCTCAATGCCATACACTATCCGGAGGTGGATAATGTGATAACAAAGCTGGGACTTCTTTTTAAAAAGGAGGACTATAACTGGATTGATGTTGATTTTTCACATTGGGGTGAGACTAATAAAAATAAATTTAACCTTATCAAGACGGCTATAATTAACAACAAAGTTATAAGCTTTGATTATTCAAGCTCTTACGGCATAAGCAGCAGCAGAAAAGCCGAACCGGTTCAGCTATGGTTCAAGGACAAAA
The DNA here is from genome assembly GCA_023392075.1 of Bacillota bacterium. Classification (GTDB taxonomy): domain Bacteria; phylum Bacillota; class Clostridia; order Acetivibrionales; family DSM-1351; genus Ruminiclostridium. Next base: position 10,788 of record JAEVZU010000280.1, read on the forward strand.
CCTGGTATTTGAAAGGTTATTGCCTGGCCAAACAGGACTATAGAATCTTTAAACTTACAAGAATGAAGGAAGTTCAGATTACAGACGTTTCTTTTCAAAAAAGATCTGCCCGTGAAATACACTTTGAAAACCATAAAGATGAAAGCTTTAGAACTGTGGAGTTCAAACTTCATTTGGATCAGTCTGTTGCCTACCGTGCATATGATGAGTTCAATGAAAACAGTATAAGGAAAAATGATGACGGGAGCTTTGAAGTGACAGCCTCCTATCCTGAGAGTGACTGGGTATACGGCTATATTTTATCTTTCGGAAATGCTGCAAAAGTAATTGAGCCCGAGTATGTCAGGAGTATTATAATCGACAGGCTGAAACAAACACTAAAGCAATATACCGATCAATTATAGCGAATGTAGAATCACTGTTTTTATTTAATAGGACATTGAAGGGGGAAGCATTTAATGAATTTTATAAACGTAGATATACAAAATATTGATTCTGAGGATATCTGCTGCGCCAATTCGAATAAAAAGGGAGATGTGTGCGCAGCTTCCAAAAAAGCCTGGCTCAGGGAAAGATTTCAGGATGGAATGGTATTTAAAAAGTTGAATGCCAGGGGAAAGGTATTTATTGAGTATATTCCCGCTGAAAATGCATGGTGTCCCATAAATGCCGACGGTTATATGTTTATAGACTGTTTTTGGGTATCCGGCAGCTTTAAAGGTAAAGGTTATGGTACAGGTCTCTTAAATGCCTGTATTGAGGATTCAAGAAAACAGGACAAAAAAGGTCTGGTTGCAGTTTCTTCAGTCAAAAAGCTGCCCTTTCTTTCAGAGCCTGAATTTTTAAAGAAAAAGGGTTTCAAATTTGCTGACAGGTGTGCTCCTTACTATGAACTGCTTTACCTGCCCTTTGATCCTGCTGGGCAGGCTCCCGGATTTAAAGCCTGCGTTAAACAGGCAGCAGCAGAAGCAACAGGTTTGGTTCTGTACTACACAAATCACTGCCCCTATAATGCGAAATATGTACCGCTGCTTGAAGCAATTGCACGGGACAGAGGGGTGGAATTTACTGTTCATAAAATATCCACAAAAGAACAGGCACAGGTGGCACCGGCACCTTTTACAACATACAGCCTTTTCTATAACGGAAGGTTCATCACCAATGAAATTCTAAGCGAAGCAAAATTTATTAAATTTCTTGAGGATACAGGTTTAATTTAAATGGAGTATATACCCGCAAAAACCATAATTTCAGGTTATGCCGAGAATAATAACTGGTTTGGCAATAACTATAACATGAACATTTATAAAGGTTGTAACCATGGATGTATTTACTGCGACAGCCGGAGCGACTGCTACCATATTGACAATTTCGATCAGGTGAAGGTGAAGGAGAATGCTCTTAATTTAATTTATCAGGATATTAAATCCAAGCGTAAAAAAGGGGTAATAGGCACAGGTGCCATGAGTGACCCCTATAACTCTTTTGAAAAGCAGCTTGAGCTTACGCGGGGAGCACTGGAAATAATCAATCAATTCGGCTTCGGAATTTCCATCGCAACAAAGAGCGACCTTGTAACAAGGGATATTGATATATTTCAAAAGATACAAAAGCATTCCCCCGTGCTTGTTAAAATAACTGTTACAAGCTGTGACGACCGGCTGGCAGAAATGGTGGAGCAGAATGCAGCCGTTTCCTCCAGGCGTTTTGCTGCAATTAAAAAACTCAGCGGCAGCGGAATTTTTGCAGGAATATTAATGATGCCCTTATTACCGTTCATAGAAGACAACGAAGATAATATCGCCGGAATAGTCAGACTTGCATATGAAAACGGTGCCAAATTTATTTTTCCCGCATTTGGAGTTACGCTGAGAATGAACCAGCGGGAATGGTTTTATTCCAAACTTGATGAACTGTTTCCCAAAAAGAAGGAATTATATATAAAAGAGTTCGGAGATTCCTACGGATGCCACTCACCGAGGGCAAAACAGTTAAAAGCAGTATTTAAAGAGGAATGTCTCCGGTACGGTCTTTTATATAAAATGGAGGATATTATTACAGCATACAAGAGGGGCTATTACGACAGGCAGCTGAGTTTGTTTTAATGTACAAATTTCAGGCATGTACTTTGTGGCAGTCCTATTTTTCACGGATTTCGGATATTACTTTTTTTACTTCCTCACTTGCTTTTATGATTCCGTATACCTTTATTTTACTAAAGGTTTCTCTTACCAGCTCAGCGGGTACGTCCTTTTCGACTATCAGCATCCCGATCAGAAATAGCGAAATCATTTTACCGCTTTGCTTAACCTGCTCCAATGACTTCTTGCTGTAGCTGAATACACCGGTTCCACCCGCAAAACCGCCATTAATGCCGGGGATACTGTGTATAACAGCATTATTGATCTCAGTTGTTACTTTATTAATTTCATTTCCGAGAGAATTCAGTCCTAAAGCACCTGAAGCCTTGATACTGCTTATATCCCCGGAGTGTACGATCATTTGGCTGCGGATAGCTGTTCGGATAAAGTCCGTTCTGTTTGTGTAAAAACCCTGTTCGACCAGCAGATCGATATGTCCCAAATCAATTGCTCCAATATTAATGGTTATTTTTTCTGTTTCCATGCAAAACCTCCATAATTTATTCTATAACATCCAGGTACCATCTACTTACCATCCAGATACCATCTGATTGGATTATATCTCATAATGATCAACTTGTAAATATATAGTAAAAATATTTTACAATCAAACCGGGACAGTCAAAAGATAACTTGATTGTCCATGTTTTTCAGAGTATAGAAATTTATAAGTTTTGGAACAGTGATGAGGCACTTATTATACTGAGTCTGAATCTGTAGACCAGAAAATTCCAAGGAGTAAATTTCTATACCCGGGGATTGAAAAGGGGAATCCCTTTCCGGGTTGGAGGCGGTGCTCAGAAACACGAAGTGTTTCGTCGAAGACTAGGGGGCAGTAGTGCCCCCTAGCGAAAAGATAATTTGCGTAGCATGGCAGAGTACTTGAGTGGACGCAAAGCGGATTTGCGAAGCAAATTTCTTGTACTGCCCTGTATCGAGTACCTTACTATATGAAGTTACATATGATATTATAAGACCAGACTGTTTTAACCTCCTTTATTCGCCACATTGCGATAAAGGATAATTACTTACATAACAATTTGTGGCCGCTATGCGGCTCATGGAGGTTAATATGCCAAGAAAAACTTATGTAACAAATATGCCGGACAAAACAGGAGCATTTATGCTGGCCTCAAAGATAATAGCAAACAATAACGGAAATATTGTTCGTGTAAGCTATAATAAAGCAGTTGATCTTCATACGCTTTTTATTGATGTTGAAGCGCAGGAGGATGACCTGGCAGAAATAGCCGAGGAGTTGGGGAATATCGGCTACCTTAATGAAAAAATATCTGAAACCAGAGTTGTGGTTGTAAATATAAAAATACCTGACAAACCAGGTTCTGTATTACCCATTCTGAGGATACTGGACAGATATGGCATAAATATTTCATATATTAATTCCAGCTCAAATAATACTGAGTTCCAGGACTTCAAGATGGGACTGCTTATTGAAAATCCAAAGATAATTAAGATGCTGCTTGAGGATATCAGCGAGGTATATCAAATAGATATCACGGATTATGATGACTCTGAAAACAGCCTTGACAATACGATTTTCTATATACGCCTGGCCAATGAGATGCAGAAGCTAATGCACCTGAGTACTGAAACAACTATGGAGTTTATATCCGAATCCAATCGTATATGGCAGGTGCTTCAGGAAAAAGGAGAGAATCCCGAGAAGGTCTTTGACTATATAAGGCGGTTTGCCAATTTTATAAGCCAGCATCGAGGAAACAATTTTAATGCTGACATTGAAAGGATACAAATAAGCCCTTTGGTTACGCTTTACAACATTCAGCCCCCTTGCGGAAGCAATACCTATGTTATGGAAGCCGATGATGAATTGGTACTTGTGGACACCGGCTACACAATATATTCCGGGGAAATATTTGAAATTTTCAACAAGCTTTTTAAGGATTGGGAAAACAGAATCAAAAGGGTTTATATTTCTCATGCCGATGTAGATCACTGCGGTCTGCTGTCCAAACTTGAGACTGCCGAAATATGTTTAAACAGGAAGAGCGCTGACAATCTAAGACGTCAGTATGAAGGTATTCCGGATTACAGAGAACATAATGACATCGGACTGGGCTACAGTAAATTGAGCCGTATAATTTCAGGCTATATGCCTCCAAAAACAGATAATTTTAAAATTCTCGACGATGAAGATACCCCTGAAGAACATGCGGAGCTGCTGCATATCGGGAACTTTCCGGTTGGAGATATGGCATTTGAAGTATATGAAGGCAGCGGAGGGCATGTATACGGCGAAATGGTTTTTGTTTGCAGAAAATTCGGAGTAGCTTTTACAGGAGATATTCTGGTCAACATAAGCGGCTTCAGTCCGGAATGTGCCGAGTTTAACTCTCTGGCACCATACCTGATGAGAAGTGTCAATTCCGATTCTGTAAAAGCTACTGAAATGAGAAAGCAGATAACCAATCTTGCCGGCGAAATAGGTGAAAGCATACAAAAACCATGTATAATTTGCGGCGGTCATGGTCCGCTTTCCATAATATCCAACCGCAAGCTTGTAAAAATGCCCGGTGCCGAAAGAGTGAGAATATAAAAGTCAATTACTATGGGGTTTAAACTGTAATTGACTTTGTAAAAAAGGAGACATGCGGGCAAGGTATTTTTTTCTATCCTACCCTGTCAATGGACAGGTCACTGCCGTATGGCCTGAGAAGATTGTCCCCGGGCATGCAGGACGGACTGATCCAGGCCATTGCCTCAGATTTGTCAAGGATAACCGGCATCCTGTTGTGGATGCGCGACATCTGCCGGTTTGCGCCGGTAGTTATTATAACGAAGCGTGTTGAAGGGATGCCGGTCTTATCTAAAAAGCTGCCGTACAAGCCTGCAAAGTATATGAGATTTGAAGCAGAGGCGCGTATGAGGTATTTGTCTTTTTTCCCGGACAGGCCGTCGGCAGCTTTCCATTCATAAAAGCCGCTTGCAGGTACAAGGCATCTGCCTGTGGCAAGCAACTTCCGAAAGGTAGGCTTTTCATGAAGGGTTTCGCATCTTGCATTTATGATAACAGCGCTTGATTTCACATAGTTTGGGAAACCCCATTTAAAAAGGTGCAAGTCTCTTGAATTTTCAGAACTGCCGGTAATAACCGGTGCGGTATCGGTAGGGAAGATCTCGCCGGTTTTCATCTGTTGAGCTTCATTTTTATACCGCTGGTCTATACCGTTAATGATTTCTATCAGTTCCGCATTTTCTTCCTCTGTAAATACAACATATCGTCCGCACATTTTGATCCTCCTGTAAAGGGAATTTTGGCATTTGTTATTTTAGGCCATTTGCTTTAATGTATATGGTTTATTATATAATATTTTAGATGTTTATGTAAGGAAGGGCTTATAAAAACCCATTCCCTGACTGTAGTCTGCACATCTAAAACGCGTAATGCCCGGCGAGGAGATTTTTCCCAGAACCGGGGGGAGGAGGGCGGAATAATTGTTTTATTTCAACGGAGTACTGCGAAGCATTGCTTTTCTGCAAAGCAGTCCTTGGGAAATTTAACCGCCGGCAATATATGAATTTAGATGTTACAAACTACTGGATGCTCTTAAACTTACCTGATGCATACGAAGGTTCTGATATTAAAAACAAAAACTTCAAAATAAATCCATCTGCGGCCATTCCATCTGTAGCCGTAAACTACACGCGGAGTGACACTTGAAACCCAGGCCCAGAAGCTTCTCCCGTTATTCAGCCATATATATGCAAATCTGTTCCGGCATTGTCTGATGGGGCCTGGTAAAAAACCTGGTCTCCGTGGGATAAAGTTCGGTGGACGCATATTTGGTGCAAATTGCCCGAAATTATGCGGTCCCGGTGCATATGGCATTAAAAAAGGCTGTCCAGGCGGGCCTTGAGGAGGCCCGAAAGGTGGTTGACCCTGGGGAGGTCCAAAGGGCGGTTGACCCTGAGGTGGTCCGAAAGGCGGCTGACCGAAAGGCTGTCCCTGAGGCTGTCCCTGAGGAGACATCATAGGTCCCGGCCCGTCAGGTCTGAAGTCATCGTCATAATCATCATAGTCTTCATAGTCCTCGTACTCTTCGTATCCATCATATTCGTCATATTGATCCGACATTACAATCTACTCCTTATACGTAAGCTTTTAATACATAATATGGCAATATTTGATATACGGTTACATAAAGAATAACGATAATATAATGGAATGTACAATCAGAGTGATACTATTATATTAAGGTGATCACTCCCAGAGGAAATCATCTTTTACCTCAATATAAAATCTTTGATTTCTAAAACCGCCGTCCTCGAAAAACAGCTGAAAAATTTTTCCTTCACATATACAATTAAACCTCTGTGCATTTACTTTTTGCTTAAAGCTTTTTCCATTTTTGCTGTCCAGAACCTTGCTTATTTTATAAGTGCGGCCTTCCCATTCAAAGGAGTCGGGGATTAATTCCCCGGTGCTGCTGCGGCAAAAAGCAGTAACATTAAGATAGACCCGCCTGTGTTGGGGGTGGGAAGCTTTATTTTCAAGTTCTTTTTCCAATTGTTTTCTTTCATATCCGAAAGGAACCATAGCAATCACTCCTAGTTAATATACAGTCATTTACCCTCCATAAACCATTTGTTTTCTTCAAGAAAAATATATACCTCTTTGTTCCTTACTCTGCATCTGTATCTTATTCCCTGGCCGCCTACCTTTAGACTGGCAGCTTTCCGGAAATCCAAAACTTTGTCTATATCATAGCGTGTTCCATCCTCCCAGACAAAGTACAGAGGGAGAAGCTCACCATCCATTGTATAAGTTGACATAACACCTACATAAACCTTACGCATTGAGAATTCTCCTTTCTATCTGAAATAAGATACAGGAAAAATAACATTTTCTTCTATGGGGTTGGCATTAAGCTTTTGATCCTTTAACATCAGGGCTCTTTGAGTTGAGTAATGCCCATAACGGCTTCTTACATCATCAATGCATTTTTCCAGCAGCTCTTTTTTCAGCCTTCTGTTGTCATCATCCAATAAGCTTAGCTGGGTGTAGCAATCTGGTATTACAAGATCGGTAACTCTCACGCCGATGGAACGTATAGGTTTATCCCAGGTCCAGTTTTTCAGGAATATTTCAAAAGCTTTTTCTGCGATCTCACTGCTGACGAAGGTGTGAGTGTTTAACGGAGCCTGCCTGTCTATGGTCACCAGTTCCCTGTCACGCACATGTATCTGTATTGTCCTGCCTTTAAAGCAGTGGTTCCGAAGTCTTTCGGCAACACTTTCCGAGAGTACGTAAAACAGCATTTTGACATCTTCATTGTTTTCCAGATCACGGGGCGTGGTCATACTGTTGCCGATACCTTTGATTATGCTCTCGGTACCCAGGTTTGACACAGGAGTGGTGTCAAGGCCATTGGCAAAGCTCCACAGATATTCTCCCCATTTACCCAGCAGGCCGGTCAAAACAGCGGGCGCAACAGTTGCAATATCACCTATGGTGTATAGTCCGATTTTTGAAAGCTTTCTCCAGGTAGAGGGCCCCACATATAAAAGTTCTTTTGCAGGAAGATTCCACACCTTTTCTTTATAATCATTCCGGCTGATTACTGAAACAGCATTGGGCTTATGCAAATCGCTCCCCAGCTTTGCGAATATCTTGTTCCAGGATACACCTACCGATACTGTAATACCGGTTTCGGCATGCATTCGCCTGCGTATTTCATGAGCAATCTGTTCGCCATTTCCGAAAAGGCGGGTTGAATCGGTGACATCCAACCAGTTTTCATCAATGCCGAAGGCTTCGATTTTATCGGTATAATCGCGGTATATTTCCCTGGCAAGCTTTGAAAATCTGATATATCTGTCGTAATTGGGAGGAGTGACAATTAAGCCGGGGCATCTCTGCCTGGCCTGCCAGATGGCCTCACCGGTTTTGATGCCGAAGCTTTTAGCTATGGTGTTTTTAGCCAGAATGATTCCGTGCCGGTGTTCAACACTGCCGCCTACAGCGACAGGTTTGCCTCTCAGCTCCGGTTGATGCAGGCATTCAACGCTGGCATAGAAGTTGTTTAAATCTGAATGCAAAATTACTCTTTCCATAAGGCCACCTAATATAATGTTATCGAACGTGCGTTCGGTTATATTATATGCCGGGAATGCGATTTTTACAAATGAAAAAATTAGAAATTATATAGCTTATGTGGAAATAATGGATGGAGAAAAGGACATGAAAATCATTACAGAAGTCATTGATATGCAGCAGGATATGGGGTAATATGGAAGAAAGGATCGGACTGTGTAAAAGAAAGCCGGAATCATGCGGGGAAAAATAGGTATAAATGCCGAATAACTATGATATTGAGAGGGGTGTATGATGGAGATTATAAAAGTAAAAAAGAGAAATATCATATTCAAATATAATATTGCAGACTGGGATTTAAATATTCACTTGATTATGGGAAATAAATACAATTACATTATTGATACCGGATTGGGTTCCCTGAGTATTTTTCCGGTTATAGAATATCTGGGAAATAATTACAAGCCGCTTATTGCAGTTAATACCCATTATCATTGGGATCATATCTGGGGAAACAGTTCGCTTGGCAATTGCACAATCATATCTCATCAACTCTGCAGAAAAATCATTTCGGAAAAGTGGGATGAAATGCTGGAAAAGAGAAACCAATTTGTTAGAGGAGCTGTTCAAAAATGTCTTCCGAACCTGACTTTTGAAGATACTTTATATTTCCCTGACGACAAAATCAAAATTATTTATACACCCGGGCATACGGCTGACGGTATAAGCGTACTTGATGAGGAAGAAGGAGTAATTAATGCCGGCGACAACATAGGTGATACCATGGATGAAATTGTTCCGTCGGTGGAGACGGAAAAGGAGGTATTCATTAATACTCTTTCAAGATATAAGGAGATGGATTTTGACACTTGTGTTTCGGGACATAATGCTGTTCTTGGAAAGGAAGTTATTGATACAATTTTAAAGGAAGTTAATAAAATGTAGCAAGGTGTAAACATGAAAAAAATATATATCATAGGGATTGTTGCCAGCGGTAAAACAACCCTCGCCGGAAAGCTCTCTCAAAAGCTTAACATATCGTGGTATGAACTCGATTGTATTGTTTACAATGACGGTCCCAACGGGAGGTATAAACGCACTCCTGAACAGCAGATTGAACTGCTGTACGAAATAGATAGTGCCGAACAATGGATTATAGAAGGAACCTACAGGCAGTCCTGTCACTGCCTGCTGGATATGGCGGATACGATAATATTTCTTGATCCGCCGTTATGGAAGAGGAGAGTCCGCATATTAAAACGTTTTGTAAAACAACAGCTTGGCATTGAAAAATGTCATTATAAATCAAATATGAAAATGCTTAAATTAATGTACAAATGGACCGGAGAATTCGAGGCCGAGCGGCAGAGCTTTGAGGGTATGCTGAGGCAGTATAAAAGCAAGGTGGTAAGATTGTCGGACAATAGTGATTTCAGTTTTACAGAGGTGGAGAATGAGTAATATTCAAAGGATTAAAAGTATTATTTTACAGGCTGGGGCTGTTTTAAAAAATGAATTCCAAAAAACTCAAATTAATTCAGCCAATAAGGAAGAATTCCATTTGACAGCTGACAGCGTGCTTTTGGAAGGCTATAAGCCCATACTGAATAAAAGTTGAAAAAGAGATGATAAATCATATTATAAAATCAGGGGCTAAGGAGGAAGTGGTTATGACTCAAGAAAAAATCAGTAAGTTCATCAACAGACAGAGTTCCCTGTTAAAATCTGGTTGTACAGACTATAAGGAACAACAATCAATAGTGCTCCCGACCTCGATCCACCAATGGATCGCCTCCGAAGCTCTTGCCTGAAATAGTATGCCTTACTCCAAGCATCTCTTTGCCTCAAACTAACACAACGAGTTAAATTATTGAGTAAAGTTAATTATTGCAGTATAATTGATTGAGCCGTCAGTCAATATATGAAATAAAAGAAAGAAGGTTTTAAAATGCCCCGGAATAAAGAAAAGAATGAAATCTTGACTCAGTCCAGAAAAGAGGATATATTACGGGCTGCAATAAAGAAATTTTCCGAAAAAGGCTATAATGGCGTAAAAGTTTCTGACATTGCAAAGGAACTGGAAATAAGCCAGGGGATTATATTCTGGTATTTTCAAACAAAAGAAAATCTGTTTATAAATGCTTTTATGAAAGAGTTCCGGGAAATCAAGCTTGCAACCTCAAATGTGCTTCACTCTACGGCCTTAAACCCTCTGGAAAAATTAAAAACCATAATATTTGAAATGATTAAAGTTTACAATGCAAAAAAAGAGGGTTGCATGTTGATTCTCCAGATTCTTTCCAATACTGAAATGCAGCGTATTCTTTCAATTGACATTTCAAATGTTTATAATGAGCTTTACAATCATCTGGAACTTTTATTTAAAGAAGCAGGAGCATCAAATCCTGAGCTTAAAGCCAGAAATTTTGTAGCTTTACTTGATGGTTTCATGATACAGATAATTTTAGGTATGGATATTGGAAATACAGAAATTCTTGTAAAGGATATTCTGCATAGATACGAACTTATTTAAATTTTGTGAAATTTGGAGATAAACCAATTGTTTTAAAAGATTAACATTAATGGAGGCAATTTAAGCTTTATGGAGACAACTAACAGACATAATACATATAACACTCTGTTTCACTGGCATAGTTTCAGACTGAAGCTTGTTTTCGAAGGGACAGCAGTCGGAATTTTAGCCGGACTTTTGGTAGTATTGTACCGGTTTGCTCTTGAAAGAGCCATGGCGTTTTTGCATGAGATATATGGTACTTTATCCGCAAGGCCTCAACTTATACCGGTTTGGCTGGGAGTTTTACTAATTACCGGCGTTATTTTAGGCAAGCTTACAAAGTATGAGCCTATGGCAGGTGGCAGCGGTATTCCTCAAGTGGAAGGCGTGCTGCTGAGAAAACTTAAAATGAACTGGTGGAAAGTGATTATTGTGAAATTTTTCGGCGGTATCTTGGCCATAGGTTCAGGTCTGTCACTGGGACGGGAGGGACCGTCGGTCCAACTGGGAGCGGCAGTAGGACAGGGGTTCGGTAAAATATTTAAAAGAGTGAAATTGGAGGAAAAGTATCTCATAACCAGTGGGGCAAGTGCAGGCCTGGCGGCAGCATTTAACGCCCCATTGGCAGGCGTGATGTTTGCACTGGAGGAGGTTCACAAAAATTTTTCTCCCCTGGTTTTGTTATCCTCACTTGCGGCAGCATTATCGGCCGACTATATTTCCAGCGGTTTTTTCGGATTAAAGCCGGTCTTTGATCTCCAGAGTCTATCGGTGTTACCGCTTAAGTCCTATCTATTCGTCGTCGTACTTGGAGCTTTAATAGGAGTACTTGGAGTTATATTCAACAAGTCTGTTTTAAAGACTCAGCTTTTATATTCAAAGCTTAAAATCATGCCTAAAGAATTATGGATTATAATACCTTTGATGATTTCCGTTGTTTTAGGGTTTATACTGCCTCAGGTTCTTGGCGGAGGGCATGATCTGATAGTAGAGTTGCTGACTGTAGGTAAATTTCCGCTGATCTCCCTGCTTGTTCTTTTACTGGTTAAATTTTTATTTACCATGATAAGCTATGGTTCAGGTGCACCGGGAGGAATATTTTTGCCGCTGCTTTCTATTGGTGCTTTGATCGGCGGTATTTATGGTTTTGTGGTTGTAAACCTGTTCAACATGGACGGCACTTATATAAACAGTTTTATAATACTGGCTATGGCAGGGTATTTTACCGCTGTTGTCAGAGCACCTATAACCGGTATTATATTAATAACTGAAATGACCGGTTCTTTTAATCATCTGTTATCCCTGGCAATAGTCTCTATAACAGCATATATTGCCGCTGATTTGCTTGGTTCGAAACCTATTTATGAATCCCTGCTTGAAAGAATATTACAAAAGCAGGACAATAGTGCAGTTATAGGTAATAAAAAGCATAAATCAATTCTTGAATTTGCAGTTTGTATGGGATCAATGGCAGATGGCAAACAGATTAAGGCTGTAAAACTGCCTTCACATTGTCTAATGGTAGCAATCCGGCGCGGAGAACGGGAAATAATCCCTAATGGTGACACTGTACTTTGCGCGGGAGATTATTTGATAGTACTGACAAATGACGACAGGGCAGCTAAAATTAATGATTCATTTGCAAAGCTTTGCGGGAGCTGCGAGGTACAAAAATAGCAGTGAAAAAAGAGGAAGCTTGTTCTGCCAAAACGTATTGAATCTTATATAAAGAATATAATAAACTCGGTACTATTTATTAATAAAGCAGTGCTGAGGTGATTATTACGAGATGGAAACTTAATAGGAATAAAAAAACATCAAATGGTGATTCAAAGATTAAAATTGAATCAATTGATCGGAAGATTGCAGACTGTCCGGATATCATAAGGAAAAAGGTCTATATCGGCAACCGCACCGAGGCTTATTTTATTTATCTGGGTGAACTTATCGACAAGGATATTCTTCAGAGGGATTTTATAAAACCAATTCTTTCAATGAGTTTGAAGGAGCTTTCCGAAATTAAAAATATTATAAATTTACCATGTGTTGAAACAAAACTGCTTTATAGTCTGGAGGAAGTTGTTGACGGCATTATGGCAGGGAACTCTGTTTTTGTTTGCAAAGCTTTTGATTATGCCATATCCTGCAGAGTTTTGGACATAGAAACAAGGGGCATTGAAGAACCTTTTACAGAAAAAAATATCCGCGGACCTCATGAAGGGTTTGTAGAGAGTATGGATATAAATTATTCAATACTTAGAAGGAAAATTAAAAATAACAGTCTTAAAATAAAGAAAACCACTCTGGGGGAACAAACAAACCAGACGGTTGCCATTGCATACATTGAAGGAATAGCTAACATTGATATAGTAAACAGTCTGTTTGATAAAATAAGCAGCATTAAAATTGACGGCTTACCTGCAATTGGGTATATTGAGCAGATAATATCAACACACCGGTATTCCATATTTCCGCAATTTTTATCAACTGAAAGGCCTGACAAGGCAGTTGCCGCATTACTTGAAGGGAGAATAACCATAATCCTGGAAGGTACACCTGTTGTTATAATTGCGCCCATAAATTTCTTATCCTTCTTTCAGGCACTTGACGACTACAGTACTTCCTGGATACAAGGTTCTTTTCTAAGGATGCTGAGAATTATCGGAGTTGTATTGGCTGTTGCCATGCCGTCGCTGTATATAGCAATAACTTCATTCCATTATTATGTAGTCCCGCTTAATCTGCTTATCCCGCTTGCCGAATCCAGATCCAGGGTTCCTTTTCCGCCTATTGTTGAAGTTCTGATACTGGAAATAGTAGTAGAAATGGTACGTGAGGCAGCAGTGCGCCTTCCAACCTACATCGGAACTGCAATAAGTGTTTTTGCCACCCTTGTTATAGGACAGGCTGCAGTAGAGGCAGGAATAGTAAGCAACATTTTAATTGTTATAGTGGGAGCATCAGCTGTTGCTTCCTATGTCATACCTTCATTTGATATGTCAATGGCAATCCGTATACTCAGATTTGCATTTTCAATAGCTGCTTCGGTTTTTGGAATAATAGGCATAATAATATGTACAGGCTTTACCCTGGTCCATTTAACATGTATGGAATCATTGGGGCAGCCTTATTTACAGCCAATAGCCCCGCTTGTAATCAAAGATCTCAAAGATACGTTTCTCAGACTGCCGATTTCAACAATGAAAAAAAGGCCGGCTATTACTAAAACAAAAAATCATACGCGAGGTACGCAGAATGGAAGGAAGTAACTCGCTAAAATCGTCACAGCTGGCACTGATCATATTTATAACCCAAACAGGTGTCGGCATTATAATGGTTCCAGCTGTGCTGGCAAAAGAAGCGGGTCATGACGGATGGATTTCGGTAATTCTTACCGGAGCGGCAGTTTTGGTACTTACAATGCTGATTATGGGATTGCTGCGGAGATATAAGGACAAGGCAATTTATGATATAAACAAATACATTTTTGGCAAATATTTAGGGACTCTGCTGAATATAATTATAGTTTTTTATCTGTTGACAACTACCGTTGGAGGCGCCAGCCTGTTTAACTATTTTATAAGGATAACCCTGCTTCAGGAAACACCTGCCTGGGCTTTGGCACCGTTTATTATCCTGCCGTCCTTTTATCTGGTATGGCACGGGCTTAAGCATATGGGCAGGTTTTTGTTCTGTTCAATTGTGTGTTACTTTATTATTTTACTGTTTATTATCTTTCTGTATAAGGATTTTAGAATTTCTTTTATTCTGCCGGTAGGTGAAGCAGGCATAACAAGTATTATATACAGTACAAAAACCTGTTTCTTTGCATTTATGGGTTTTGAAGCAATAGCATTTTTTTATCCATATATCAGTGACAAAAAGAATGCGCTGAAATGGGGTATTGGTGCAAATATTATGAGCACTGCCTTTTTGGGGATTTTTGTTTTAGCGGCGACTATCACCTTTGGTGAGCATTTTTTAAGTATTATGGTCATACCCTTTTTCAGTTTGTCCAGGGTATATAATGCTCCAATAATCGAGAGAGTTGATTTGTACCTGACTGCGCTCTGGTTTATACCCATAGCCTGCTCAATAAGAACATATATATTTGCAGCCTATGACGGACTTCAAAAAGTTTTTAAACTTAAAAAAACAAAGAGGCTGTATTTTCTTTTGTTTTTCCTGATACTTGTTGCAAGCAGTCTACCCAGGGATTTTAATCAGGTTATTGCTTTGATTGAGGTAATTAGTTTAATGGGAATGATTATGGTGATTTTTCTGGTTCTTTGCCTGTTGCTCTCTTTTATCAGAAAAAAGGGGGTCAGAACCAATTGAAAATTTCTTTAAAATATGCCAAACTAATAGCTTTATTTATAAGTCTCACTTTTCTGACAGGCTGCTGGGATCAAAAACAGTATGAAGATATCGGTTTTATCCTCCAGATGGGTCTGGAAATGGAACAGGGGGATAAACTGCTTTTTTCTATGACAGCTCCGGTGGTTTCACCCGATGTGGAAAAGAAAGTTGAATTTCTTTATTCATCAAATGAAAATCTTATCAGATCTTCAAGAGAAGAAATAAGAAATGTGTCAGGTAAATTACTTCAGGGAGGTAAGGTGCAAATACTCTATTTTTCAAAGGAATTGGCCCGGCAAGGGATCAATGAGTATTTTGATATATTCCTGAGAGATCCTGAAAATCCTCTGTTGTCCAATGTTGTGGTGGTAGACAAAAGTCCAAGGGAAATGATGGAACTGAGCCTTAACTACAAGGACAAGCCAAGGTCTGCAATTTATGCGGCGGAGTTGTTAAGGGATGCGAGAAGAAGAATGGCTATTCCTGAAACGCGGATTTATAAATTCAGCACTTTGTATTATTCAAAAACTATTGATCCTGTTACTCCTCTATTCAGATATAATGATAAAGAATTTGAGGTTAGTGGTTCTGCACTTTTCAGCGGAGATAAAATGGTAGGAGAAATAGATCAGGATCAGACAAAAATTCTTAATGTATTGATGGGAGAAAAACAGGCCTTTGAATACATTTACAGAGGGCATGTTCAAGGTGACGGGAAAGACAAGCTCCAAAAAGGAGCTGCAGTATATCTTAAAAATAAAAAAAATAAAATCAAAATAGATACCAGGGCAAAAGATCCGGTAATAGCCATAACCCTCGGATTCAATGCCTCAATAGATGAATACTCAGGAAAGCATAATCTTGATCAGGTAAAGAATCAGGAGAATTTTGAAAAAATCCTGGCCGGGTCAATTTACCTTGACGTTATAAAGCTTATTAAACAGCTTCAGGAAGCCGGGGCGGATCCAATCGGCTTTGGAGAGAGAGTAAGGGCAAAACAAAATTCTTATTGGAAATCTGTTGACTGGAAAAAAGTCTATAAAAATGCCAGGATAAAACTGAGTGTGGATGTAGAGCTGGAAACCTACGGAACTATCAGATAGTTTGACGGATTACTAAAGCGGTATTAAAATTAATATGACTTATAAAAAATAAGGAGAGTAAATGAATGAATGCTGTTGTAGTCTACAGGTCAAAAACCGGTTTTGCAAAGCGATACGCAGAGTGGATTGCGGAGGAATTGAAAGCAGATATTTTTGAGGCCTCCGGGGTTGATGTCCGGATGCTTATGGCATATGACAGGATTGTCTATGGAGGAGGCCTGTATGCCGTGGGCATAAACGGTTCAAAACTGATTACCGGCAATCTGGAACAGCTCGAAGGTAAAAGGATCGCTGTCTTTGCCACAGGTGCGACTCCGCCGAGGAAGGAAGACATTGATAAGGTAAGAGATATGAATTTTACTTCCGGGCAGCAGCAAAAAATAGGATTTTTTTATTTAAGGGGCGGTTTTGATTACTCTAAATTAAAGTTTGCCGATAAATTACTTATGAATATGCTGAAGTTAAAAATAAAAGCCAAAAAGAGGAAAACAAGGCTGGAACCGGATGAAATCGGCATGCTGGCAGCATATGACAAGCCTGTTGACTTCACAAGGAAAAAGAACATAGAAGAGCTTCTGGAGTATATTAATTCTTAATAACAGGAGGAATACATAATGAAGGTTAGATTCGGAATAATCGGTTTAGGCGGAATAGCTGCCAGATTTGCAAAGGTGCTCAATACAGCCGGGGGTGTGGAACTGGCAGCTGTGGCATCCCGTGATATATCAAGGTCAAAGGCTTTTGCGGAAAAGTTCGGCTCAAAAAAGGCCTATGACAGCTACGGCAAACTCATAGCCGATGAGGAGGTTGACGTTGTTTACGTGGCATTAACACATAATTTTCACTATGAGATAGTAAAGGAATGCCTGAATAACAAAAAGGCTGTTATTTGTGAAAAGCCTTTTGTGCTTAATAAAAAAGATGCGGAGGAACTGTCACGGCTGTCCAAGGAAAAAAACGTACTTCTGATGGAGGCCATGTGGACCAGATTTATTCCTGCTTTCAGAAAAGCCAGGGAGTGGGTGAAAGCAGGCAGGATAGGAGCAGTTAAACTGGTCGGTGCATCTTTTTGCTTCAATATGCCCTTTGACCCTGAAAGCAGGCTCTATGATCCCAGGCTTGCGGGCGGCAGCTTGTATGATGCCGGGGTTTATCCAATTGAATTCACCACGGGAATACTTGACGAAAATCCTTCAAAGGTCAGCGGTATGGCAACCTTAAGCAAAACCGGGGTTGACGATTTCGCCGTGATAAATATGAGTTTTGAAAGCGGTGCACTTGCTTCGCTGAGCTGCGGTGTTACGGCTGATACCAACAGGGATGCAAGGGTATACGGAACGGAAGGGAATATCATAGTATATGATTTTCTGGGTTCAAGAAAGTGTGAACTGTACGATAATAAGAATAAACTGCTGGAAAGCTTTGCAGAAGATTTTGACGACGGATTTATATTTCAGATAAACCACTTCAGAGATTTATTCATAAGCAATAAGATCGAAAGCGAAATAATACCGCATAAAGATACCATTGCCTGTGCCGGAATATTTGATGAATTGATGAACCAGTGGGGACTTGGAGGCTTGAATGCTGAGATTTAATTGTGACTACAGTGAGGGAGCACATCCAAAGGTATTGGAGAAACTTGTTGAAACAAATATGGAGCAGACTGCAGGCTACGGTACGGACCCGTATTGTGCCAAAGCCGCGCAGCTGATCAAAAGCAAATGCGGACTGGACAATATAGATGTACATTTCCTGGTGGGAGGTACCCAGACAAACCTGACGGTGATAACTGCGGCTTTGAGGCCGCATCAGGGTGTTATTTCGGCCCATACCGGGCATATAAACACACATGAGACAGGCGCCATAGAGGCCAACGGACACAAAGTGCTTGCACTTCCGGCAGTTGACGGCAAGCTGACCGCTCAGGCGGTACAGGAATGTTATGAAGCACATATAAACGATGAGACCAGGGAACACATAGTGCAGCCCAAGCTGGTGTATATATCGAATCCTACCGAAATGGGCACCATATACAGCAGAGCCGAGCTGACCGTTATAAGTGAGGTCTGTAAAAAGAATGATTTGTTTTTATATGTGGACGGAGCGCGGCTGGGCTATGCCCTGTGCGCAGAGGACAATGATCTGGATCTGCCCGCTTTGGCCCGGTTGTGCGATGCCTTTTATATAGGAGGGACTAAATTAGGTGCGCTCTTTGGAGAGGCGGTGGTTTTGTGCAGCGACAAAATCAAGAGGGACTTCAGATATATTATAAAGCAGAAGGGCGGAATGCTTGCCAAGGGAAGATTGCTTGGGGTGCAGTTTGCTGCATTGTTTGAGACGGATTTGTATTTTGAGATGGCAAGCCACGCAAATAAAATGGCCCTGCTTATAAAGGATGCCTTTAAGAGAAACGGCTACGGTTTTTTGGTGGAATCCACCACAAATCAACAATT
>JAEVZU010000020.1 GCA_023392075.1 Bacillota bacterium
TGAAATAACTCAGATGTCCGCCCTATACTGCACCTGATGAAAATGGGGATATAATCCTTGATTATTATATTCCTGCCATTCATGGCTGAGAAGTTCATCCTGTTTCATAATAATTAATAATTTATATGAAACAGGATGACGCAGGTATGATACAAAAGGCTCTCTTCAGTATTCCAGACAGAGAATATGAAAAGAGCTTTTTGCAACTGGTACTATTGTATTACTTAAGAGGACTTGAACTAATAAGCTGCTGCTTTGCTTGAAGCCACCTTTTAAATTTTACGGCATTGCGGCTTGAATAAAAATAATATATAAATGGCAGAAACCTGTTCAGTATATTCCCAACTGCAAAGGATTTTGAAGGATAAACATGTCTTTTGTTACTTAGAATCCCATTAACTATGGCATTGGCTACCTTATGGGCCGGTTGCACCGGCCAGGGCACGGGAGCCATATTGCCGGCGTTTCTAAAGAAATTGGTAGCAGTGGCAATGGGATAAACAAGCGAAAGATGCCCTTTGTCGTTTTTTTCGTACCTGTATACGTCGGCAAAGGAATGAACGGCGGCTTTGGTGGAACAGTACAGTGAATACCCTGGCAGAGCCACCCTGCTGACAGCCGAACATGTGATAATTACAGAGTATTCCCGTTCCCTGTTCAGTACCTTCATTTTTTCCAGCGAATACAGCGGAGATACCGCATTGGTCCTGTATATCCTTTCGATATGCTCCCAATCGGCCTCACATATCTCCTCACAATAGGCAAAACCGGCATTGGCAATAAAAATATCGGGTCTTCCAAAGGTTTTGCCTGCGAACTCAAACAGCATATCAACATTTTCCTTGTTGGATACATCGCAGGCATAGGGAACTATTCTGTCATTTATTTTGGGAATGCTGTCTATATTTCTGGCAACTGCGATTATACGGGCATTATATTTTGAAAGCTCCTTTAATAATTCCTTTCCTATACCGGAGGAAGCTCCGGTCAGGATGATTTTTCTGCCGTTTAAATCCATAAAAAACACCTGCTTTCATATAACTGTTTTACTTAGTTGTACTTGATTGTTATGCTGATTTATTAAATCTGCCGGCTCACTGCATAAGTCATTTCCTGCAAATTGAAAAATCCGTCATGTGATGTTCCAGGACAGTGCATGGACATTTCACCGGGACGTGTAATTATACTCACACCCAATCTTGACATATCTTCAAGGAATTCTTCATTTTTCCCGCAATATCCCATGGTCTGCAGGTAGGGCCGGAGGTTTCCCTCTGCGTAACTGTATACCTCCGAAGCATCTTCGTATGGGCAGACAAATACAAATCTGTTAAAGCATTTATCAATATCCTCCTTATCAGGCATCCCACTGTTAAATATAACCGTGTAGTCTGCATTAAATGAAGAAAATACCTCAACCTTGTTTTTCAAGCCGTATTTCACCGTGCAGTATTGCCTGTCCTGTATGGTTTTAACAGAATTCCACGGAGACAGATAGGCTTTGGGAAAAACTGAGGCCAAACTGTTCAGGGAATGAGCAAGGGCTTGTGAAAATTTCATTCCATCCAGTTCACTGTTGACAAAAACGATCCGTGGTGACAGGCAGGCCTTCTGCTCCCACAGTACTATATCCGTTGCCACCTCACGGGCTGTTTCCCGGATATCTTCTGTCTCATCGATTACCTCAAAACTTATCTTTGCACCATGTGAAATAAGAAAAACATCATTCGCTGCGCATATTTCGGCGATACTTTTTCTGGACTGTTCTCCGCCCCAATGGATCACACCGTTGCAGTTTTTAATAACTGTCCTGTAAATACCAGGTTGACTGCTGTCAAAATATACAACGGACAGCCTGTCGGCAACACTTTCATCTATTTCACATAAGCTTTTGTAAAATGCATATGCAAAATAGGGTTCATCTCCCGATACTTTAACAAGATTGCAATTTTTAGTCAGAAGTCCTGTTAATAAGCTCACCGGAATGACGACAAAGGCGTTACCCGATATATTATGGAAAACAGTTCCTCTGGGCTGTCTTTGCATATAACCGTAACCCGTTTTTACCCAGCTGTCCATAACCTGAAGGCTGCCAAGCTCCTCCTTTATCATTTTTTCGGTATTTTGTCTGAGAAGCATGGACAGCGAGCCTTTAAGTTCCTTTTTTACAAGCTCCGGACTTTGATTTACTATCCTGGAAAGAATATCTAAATGCTTTGCCATATAATCGTCATCCAACCACAGCTTTGCACATTTATCAAGAATATCTACGGTTTTTTCAACGGTGATATCATGTGTTTTTCTCCTGTTTGAATTAAGCCGTGCTATTTCGTCTGTCAGTTCTGCTTCGGCAGCAGTTACCAATTCCAGCTCAAGTCCGTTTATTTTCTTTCCTGTAATATTGCTTCCTGCTGAGTATTCAATTCTCATGCCACTTCACTCCTTATACTCAATGTAGCGCCGCAGCCTTTTGCTTCCGAGCCCTTAACCCTTCCGGTTATACTTAGAGTCATGCACTTTTGTCCGCAGTCCGGGCAGCATTCCGTTGAAATTATTTCTGCAATATCATCGACCAGTACCGATGCTCCGGCGTAAGCATTTGTACCGTAGGCATTCAAAACCTGTATAAAACCTCTGGCTCCTTTGTGATTAAGAGGTTCAAGGGTTCTGATATCTCTTATAATTACCCTTGCCCATTCCGGCACGTGGAAATAGTAATCCCTGAACTCTTTTGAATAATGTCCGGTTATGGGAGCACTATTTTCAGTAAAAGAGTATGTATCAAGAAAATTTTCTTCCGGAATGCCCAGAAACCGGGAAATCTCCTCTACAAAGATGAAACGCTCAATTTCCTTTTCAGAAGTGATATTTCCCTTTCTGCCGTCCCAGCCGCCCCCTCCGGTATGAACGATTGCATTCCTTCCAAGCTTAACGGGAGGGATTTCGTTTTTCAGCTTTTCCACCGTATTATAGAGTAAAAGAGTGGAGCCTCTTATGGCTAAATCATGATTTTTGTTATTATGGCGGGTGAGGAATTCTATAAAGGTATCAATATCCAGAACGAAGTCATTGTTAACTAATTTTAATAAAAAGTCGGTGTTCCGGCTGAATTTGAAAATGCCCATCACATTTCCGATATAAGATTCTGTGGGCTTTCCGGAGATCAGTTGACTGGCATATTCGTTCATCTCCAGAGGATGCGGATAAAATACACAGTCATAACCTCCGCCCGGATGAAAAACATCACTTTGAAACTCGGCAAATTTTTTTATTTGTGAAATATCGGATTCAATTCTGCCGACAATGCTGGGATCACCTGTTGTACTGCTGGATACCGTCCACTTGTCCATTTCATCCGGTTTTAGTCTGAGAAGCTCCTTAAAGAGCATGTTTGATTTTTTGAAAAGAGTTGTAGCTACAAAAGGGACTTTTTTCATATCATCCTCACAGTTCAAATCATTATGCGGGTCAAAGACCTGGTTTTTACACAATAAACGGTATCCGGGGCATTCCTCGTACTGACCCACCAAATTTCTTTTAAAATCAGGGAAAAATTGGGATGCATCCATGTTTACGTCACTCCTCTGCTGTTTTTTTACAAATATTCATATACTTTGAAAATCAAATATATCTAAATTACAAATATTTATATTTAGAAGTATATTACTTAAGGCGTATATTGTTAATTTCTGTATTTAACATTTAATAACATTTATGGCAAATTATATATATAATACGCCGGTTTTCTTTAGTATAGTTCGATTTTTAAATTAAATTACTATTTGTCAGATAATTAATAATACAAAAATAAAATATAAAAATATTAAAAAATATTACAATTTTGTATATATTTGGTATAATTGAATTGTGGTTTTGTAACAAATTAATTCAACAAATTTCAAAAGCTGCAGTTATTAGATAAATTCTTTGAAGATTGCCACACCTCGGGGACATTTGAGTTTTCGAGAGACAAAACTAATGTATAGGGGGTAAATTATGAAGAGGATAGGTGTGCTTGTTTTAATCGCTTTTTTCATGGCAGGCATAATTCCACAGTCGGGTATGGCTGCTGAAACAAACTTCAACTATGTTGATGCATTTTCCAAGTCAATTCTGTTTTACGAAGCAAACTGGTGCGGCCCTGATGCGGGAAACAACAGGATAAAATGGCGCGGACCCTGCCATGTGGATGATGGGAAAGATGTAGGCCTTGATCTGACAGGAGGCTTTCATGATTGCGGAGACCATGTCAAGTTCGGCTTGCCGCAATGTGCATCTGCATCCACTCTGGGTTGGGCCTACTATGAATTCAAAGATACTTTTATTGCCAAGGGGCAGGATGAGTATATGCTGAATATTTTAAAGCATTTTTGCGATTATTTTATGAAGTGTTTCCCAAATAAGACTACATTTTACTACCAGTTAGGTAACGGTGATGTGGATCATCAGTACTGGGGACCTCCTGAGCTACAGACAAACGACAGGCCTGCCTATTACGCTGCAACGCCGTCAAATCCGGGTTCGGATGTGGCCGGGGATGCGGCTGCCGCCCTGGCGCTCATGTATCTGAACTACAGGGACAGGGATCCGGTATATGCGGATAAATGCCTGACTTATGCAAAAGATATTTATAACTTCGGCATGACTTATAGAGGCAACAGTAAGGGTCAGAGCTATTATCTCCCGAGAGATTATCTCGATGAACTTATGTGGGGATCTATCTGGCTTTATGTTGCCACAAACGACAAGACATATATGGACAATGTGGACAAGCTGATGGTGGAGAAGAATATAGGCGGGGACAACATGTTCAACGACCACTGGACCCAGTGCTGGGATTATGTTATGACGGGGGTATTCATAAAGCTTGCAACACTGTCGGACAATCCAAAATACAAAACAATTGCCGAGGAGCATCTGAGCTATTGGCAGAATGGAATTAAAACGACTCCGGGAGGCTTAAAATATCTGGACAGCTGGGGTGTATGCAAGTATCCTGCGGCCGAGAGCATGGTTCAGCTGGTTTACTACAAATATACCGGCGACAAGAGGTGCCTTGATTTTGCAAAGGGTCAGATTGACTATATTCTTGGGGATAATCCCAACCATATGTCCTATGAGGTAGGTTTCGGTGACAATTATCCCAAATACCCGCATCACAGGGCTGCAAGCGGAATGCTTGAAGGGCCTCCTGCCGATGAAAAAAAGGAGTCACCCGAAAGGCACATATTATATGGTGCTCTTGTAGGGGGCGCAGACATAAATGACCAATATCATGACAACGTCAACGAGTATGTTTATTCGGAAACCGGCCTGGATTATAATGCCGGCTTTGTAGGAGCGCTGGCCGGAATGTCCAAGTATTTCGGAGGGGACCAGCTGCCGGAAGCCACTCCCGGTATTGAGGGAAAGCCAACCGAGTATTATACCGAAGCTAAAATATATAAGGCAAATAATCAGGGGGTTACGGTGGACCTTAACATGTACAATATTGTTACGGCACCGCCTCAATTTGAGACCGGTTTATCCTATAAATTTTTTGTTGACCTGTCGGAATATGCTTCAGCCGGTATCAATCCAGCAAAATTTACTACCAAAGTTTATTATTCTCCGGCTGGTGCCCAGATATCTGCAATCCAGCCCTGGGACAAGGACAAGAACATTTATTATGTAGAAGTAACTTTCCCGGGTCATCAGCTGTACGCAAGAACTTACGTGCAATTTGCCATTTACAACTACGAAAGCACCCTCTGGAATTCTTCAAATGACTTTTCTACGGCAGGGATTACAGATACCTATAAAAACACCGAAAGTATTCCGGTGTACAAAAGCGGTGTCAAAGTATACGGTAAGGATCCCTCGGGTGGGCAGGAAATTTTGTACGGAGATTTGAATGATGACAGGCAGGTGGACGCAATTGACTTTGCTCTGTTGAAAAAGTACCTGCTGAGTACAGATACGGCAGGAATAAACCTGAAAAATGCCGACGTCAATAAGGACGGAGAGGTTAATGCAATTGATTTTGCAAATCTGAGACTTTACCTGCTTGGTAAAATTTCGCTTTAAGGAGGAGAAAAAGATGTACAGGAAACTGAAGGACAGCAATAGAAGGACTCTGTCAATCTTTTTGGTTATTTGTCTTATTACGGTACAGTTTTTGACATTGAGCGCGGTCGAGGCAGAGGAGCTGCCTGAAGCTGAGGAGGCTTTGCCCGAGGCTCAGGCCACTTTCCCTGCAGAGGGCTGGGAGAACTATAATTACTTCAATTTTGCCGAGGCCCTGCAAAAGTCACTATATTTTTATGATGCCGAAAAGTGCGGTGCCGATGCCGGTTACGACAAAGGCGGAAGATTGGAATGGAGAGGTTCCTGCCATGAAGGGGATTCAAAAATTCCTTTTAAGTACACAAACCTTTCTTCGGCTTTTGTTGAAAAGTATAAGAGTATTCTTGATCCTGACGGAGACGGGACTGTAGATGTACACGGCGGATTCCACGATGCCGGCGACCACGTCAGATTCGGACTCCCGCAGAGCTACACGGCCGGAACGCTGGGCTGGGGTTTTTACGAATTCAGGGACTCCTATAAGGCAATAGGAGAAGAAGAACATATGATTGATATCTTAAAATACTTCACTGATACGTTTTTGCGCTGCTCTTTTCTTGACAAGGACGGAAAGCTGATCGCATTTTGCTACATGGTTGGTGAAGGGGATGTTGACCACGGCTATTGGGGGCCTCCTGAACTGTATCCCGAGGAATATTCCAAGACCAGGCCGGCTGATTTCGCTACTGCTGAAACTCCGGGCAGTGATGTCTGTGCCAGCACCGCTGCGGCACTTTGCACCTCCTATTTAAATTTTAAGAATTCCGATCCTCAATACGCCCAGAAGTGTCTGACTGTTGCAAAGGCATTATATGAATTTGCAAAGAAATACAGGGGTAAGGCAAATGGTGATGGCTATTATACCTCCGACTATGATGAGGACGAGCTGGCCTGGGCTGCCGTATGGCTGTATGAATGTACTGGAAATGCGGACTATGTAAAGGATATAGATTCTGTTGACGCAGCAGGTAATTATACGGGGTATATGAAAAGAATAATTCCTGAAACCTTTAACACCAATACCTGGTATAACTCCTGGACCCACTGCTGGGATGCGGTCTGGGCAGGAGTTTTCCTGAAGCTGAACCAGCTGCTTCCGGAAAACAAGCTGTTTGACTTTATAGCAAGCTGGAATGTGGAATATTTGTCGGGAGGTGTGGCAAAGCACAAGGATCCCAATGACAGGAATTATACAATACCTTCACCGGCAGGATATACCATGATAAACGGCTGGGGCTCTGCCCGCTACAATACGGCGGCTCAGCTATGTGCTCTGGTATATATGAAAAACCATCCTGAAAGGACTGATTTCGGACAGTGGGCCAGGAGCCAGATGGAATATCTTATGGGAAGGAATCCAATGGGATATTCATATATAGTAGGCTACGGCTATGAAAAGGGCCTGCCCTATGCGCATCATCCGCACCACAGAGCGGCTCACGGATCAAAAACAAACAGTATGAATGATCCTGCAGAACACAGGCACATATTATGGGGAGCACTGGCAGGCGGCCCGGATAAAAGTGATTATCATATAGATTCAACCACCGAGTACGCCTACAATGAAGTTGCCGTTGACTATAATGCCGCTTTTGTAGGTGCCTGTGCGGGACTTTACAAATACTACGGAGAGGGGCAGAAGCCCATAGCGGATTTCCCTCACAAGGAAGCAAGGACAGATGATTACTACTGCGAGGCACGGATTGAAAGAGAAACCAAGGACAGCACGCAGATTGTCCTGAGGGTTCACAATGAATCCAGCCAGCCTCCGCACTATGAGACAGGCATGACGGTGAAATATTTCTTCAACATACGTGAGCTGTTGCAAAACGGACAGAATATCAACGACGTTATATTTGCAGTGGAATATGATGAACAGGTGTCCCTGCAGCAGGATCCGATAAAATACAGAGGGCCTTTCAAGTGGGACGACGCAGGAACATATTATTACGAATTTGACTGGAGCGGAAGCAAAATTTACGGGGACAGAGAACTGCAAATTTCCTTCAGGGCAAAGCAGGATTCAAATTATCTGACTCACTGGGATTCCTCCAATGACTACAGCCGCAAGAACGTAACAGAAACCTACGCTGTTACCGGGAACGTGCCTGTATATTTGAACGGAGTATTGGTATACGGGGAAGAAGCTCCCAAATTGGACCCCGATCCTGACGATCCGGGCGACCCCGGAACTCCGGCTTCAATCAAGGTATTATACAGGTGCGGAACTACGGATTCTGCAAAAAACACCATAAGATCTTCCATAAATATCATAAATACCGGAACATCTCCTGTAAATCTATCGGATATAAAGGTCCGCTACTGGTTTACAAGCGACGGTAACCGGGATAATTCCTTTACGTGTGATTATGCGGCCTGCGGAACTGAAAAGGTAACGGGGAATTTCAGCAGCATAAACAATCCCGTAGCAGCTGCTGATACATATTGTGAAATCGGCTTTACAAATGATGCCGGAAAACTTGCACCCGGCGGAAGCACCGGAACAATACCTTTCAGAATCCAGAGCAATTCGGATTATGACCAGACAAATGACTATTCGTATGATTCTTCAATAACAGGCGACCCAGGGGAAAACAATAAAATCACGGCATATGTAAAGGGAAGCCTTAAGTATGGAATTGAACCCGCAGTAACCGGCATACTCCCGGGTGATATAGACGGCAGCGGCAGTGTTGATGCCATAGACTTTGCGATCATGAGGAAATATTTGCTGGGGAGTATTCAACTGGAACCGGAGGCATTCGGCAGAGCCGACGTAAATGGAGATGAGACTGTAAATGCTCTGGATCTTGCATTGATTAAAATGTATCTTCTCGGTACTATAGCTTCTTTTCCGGTAACCAGGTAAGCGGACTGCAGTTGGTTTCAAGTCAATTACTATCGGCTGAAAGCCAATAGTTTGGGTTTGAGGCTAAAGCCTCCTGAAGTCAAAATCAAATTCAGACCCAAACTGCGTTCAAAGCCAGCTTGAAAGCATAATTCGCCTGGAAGGCTAAGGCTTTGAACCGTAATTGACTTTGGTAAGCGATACCAATTGGGGCGGTTCATCTGATAACAAAAAATGCGGCTTATATAAAAATTGGAAAGGACATCGGACCTGTTACAGACAACTGGTAAAAATTTTTGTATCAATGTTCAGTTATATAATTACTGAAGCTTCCGGAACTGCCCTGGAAGTAATAAGGATTTATAATTGGACAAGCAGTACAAATTTCATTAATTATTAAGGAGGTATTTGACATGAAAAGGGTTTTAGCGTGCCTGCTGGTTTTGACTTCCGTGTTTACCGCTGTACCCGTAGCCTCACTTAACGCAGCAACAGGGGGCTATTACAGCACGGGGAATTACAGGAATGTATTTGTTGAGACAGGCAGGACAGAGGCTCAGGTAAAGGACAAGCTGGATTCAATGTTTGACAAGTTCTTCAAGGGAGATACCAACAATCAAAGGTTATTTTATGAATCCGGAAGTGACGAAGCATACATAAGGGATACCGGCAACGGTGACGTACGTTCTGAGGGTATGTCCTACGGTATGATGGTATGTGTTCAGATGGATAAAAAGAAAGAATTTGATATGCTGTGGAAATGGGCAAGAAACCATATGTATCAAAGCTCAGGACAGTATAAGGGTTTCTTTTCCTGGCAGTGCAACTACAATGGCGGCATAATTGATACAACTCCTGCGTCGGACGGGGATGAATACTTTGCAATGGCTCTCCTTTTTGCCGCACGCAGATGGGGCAACGGAACCGGAATATTCAACTATGAGACCGAAGCGCAAACCATATTGGATGCAATGCTTCATCAGGCCGATGACGGTGTTGGTGTCAACATGTTTGATAAAACACAGAATCAGGTTGTTTTCTGTCCTAACGGAGAATCTGCAACATTTACAGATCCCTCCTATCACCTTCCGGCTTTTTATGAATTATGGGCACTGTGGGATAAAGATACAAGTGATAGAGCTGCCTGGAGCAGGATTGCCTCAACAAGCAGAGAATTCTTTAAAAAGTCAACACATTCCACAACCGGGTTAAATCCGGACTATGCAAACTTTAACGGAACACCGAAGGATGTTTCCTGGAGCTCCGGACATGCCGATTTTAGATATGACGCATGGAGGGCGGCTTCGAATATCAGTGTGGATTATGCCTGGTGGGAAAAAGATACCTGGGCTTCCACAACATTTGCTCCAAAGCTTCAGAGCTTCTTTAAAAAAGAGGGTGTCAGCACTCACGGAAGCAATTACACACTGGCAGGTTCAAAGCTTAACAACGACCATTCCCCTGGACTGGTGTCCATGAATGCTGTTACGGCTATGGCCTCATCTGATCTGCAAAATGCAAAGCCCTTTGTAGATGAATTGTGGAATACTGCCGTTCCTTCCGGACAATACCGCTATTATGACGGAATGCTTTATATGCTTGGAATGCTTCATTTAAGCGGCAGCTTTAAGATATGGGGTGCGACGCCGGCGTTTTTATGCGGTGATGTAAACAAGGATAATGCTATTGACGCGCTGGACAGCGCTCTGCTGAAAAGTTATCTCCTGGGGAAGACAAGCACTTTACCAAGTGTGGAGGCAGCCGATACAAATGCCGACGGTTCCATTGACGCCATTGATTTTGCCATACTCCAGCAGTATCTTTTAGGTAAAATCGGGACTTTACCGTATAAGTAAGAAAACCTGGCGGTAAAAAAAGGCAGGGTGCCGGATTATGGCAGTAGAATAGAAGTAAAGCACCAGTAAAATAAGTAAAAATGCGATTAACAAAACCAAAAACTCCGGAAACGGAGTTTTTGGTTTTGTGTTTAGTATTCCATTTTGTTTCATAATATTTACAAAAAATTACAAATAAGACCTATAATGATTTTGTAATGAAAAGTTAAAAATGAGTACACTTATGATAAGATCGGAAACCAGCTCACAACCACCGTAAACGACACTCTAGTAGTGGATGTTGGATTATCGTAATGACAGCTCGAATTGGGAAAACAGTGGAATATGCCGATGAATTAGCTGTCAATGCAGTGAAGTTTGCGGATAACTTTGCAAGTAGTGGGATCAACTTAAATTATCAGATATTCGCTGAAAATGAATTTCTAAAAGAATCTGTAAATGGTGAAGTTGTAACCGTTCCAGTACGTGGAAATAAAGATTTTCCAATAGGTACTTTAAATAATATACAAAAAACAAGCTGGATTAAAATAATATTAATGAGGTAAAGTTATGACAAAATACATTTTTAATGCGGTATTTACTTATGACTATGATGGGATTTCAATTAATTTTCCAGATTTGCCTGGCTGTATATCTTGTGGTTTTTCAACAATGATGCAATTCAAATGGCTAAAGAAGCATTGGAATTATATCTTGAAGGAATGCAGGATGATGAAATACCTCAGGCAAGTACAATTACAGAAATTGAAATAGATGCACTCAACAAAAAAGTTTTTCCAATTGAAGTAGGAATATAAATTTAGTAAAATTTTTGTCAAACATATGACGTTCTTCTTTTCTTAACTGTAAAACAGTAATAAATTTGACTTTGGTATTATGAAAAATTAAAACAGCACAATACTTTTGGGTGACCGATTGTCCTGAAGCGAGCTAGCGGGAGCAGTTAGCTATAGAGAGAACAAGTACACGAAAATTGCATAACGCCATATTGATTACCTTCAAAACCCTTTAACAAAGCCAATTTTAACAGTCGCTGACCAGCCTACCTGACACACAACAGGCTATCCAGACTACATCAGGGAAGGTGCCGACCACTCTGGTGCGGTGCTTGACCTCCCGGTTGATCCGCTCAACGAGATTTGTGGTGCGGATCTTCAGCCAGTGTTTCATCGACTCCTTTTTCCAGTTTATCCGCAGCTTCTTTGAGCTTCATTTGCCTGAGTTCTTCGATTACAGTCCTGGCTTTTTCTCGGACTGCTTTTTTACTTTCCTGACTGTGAATCGCTTTGAGCATTTTAGCTATGGGTTTTATCTTAAAACGTGGAATCACAGAGAACATGTTACGGTAAAAATGAACAACGCAGCGTTGGTATTTTGCTTCAGGATAAACCTTACCAATGGATTCGAACATACCAAGGCATTTGGTCGGCAACTGAATAAAAAATTTTCTTAATATCCCCACAAGATTCGTTTTTGAATTTGGGTAACACATCCATGAAATTTTGTAGTTTATATTCTAAATGGATAAAACCGGCCTATATAGCGTAATAGAAGCTATCAAAAAACGACTTTCAACAAAATGATTTATAATGATACCAAATTACAAAATAACTCTAGTTATGTTTGAAAGTTCTTTTAAAAAGCTGTAGAATTGTTATAGAATGTAATTAGAACACAAGACAATAGAGAATTAGATATTGAAAAAGAGTTTAAAATTTAAGAGTATAAAGATACCTTATTAAGAGATGAAAATTGTACAGTTTTATAACAATTTAAAAGGTACTTTTTTAGTACCTCTAAAAAATATTAAGCTGTATGGAGAGCATTTGATCCAACTTGGCATCCTTATACCCAAGTAATTTGTCTGGCAGTTTAAAGTGCGAATTAATTATATTATGCGCACATTGGCGCAAGAATAGGTGAAATAATGAGTAAAACAATTCAAGCACTTGGCAATCTCGTCGATGTGAATGGACATAAAATACATGTTTTTTGCACCGGACAGGGGAAACGTACTTTTGTTTTTTTATCGGGTCATGGTACGAGCTGCCCAACCCTTGATTTTAAGCCTTTATGGTCAATACTATCTGCCGAAAATGTAATTGCCGTAGTAGAAAGGGCGGGATATGGCTGGAGTGAGGCGACAAATACTTCCCGCGATTTAGATACTGTGCTTGAAGAAACACGAAAAGCATTAAAACTATCCAATATAGAAGCGCCATTTATATTGGTTCCACATTCACTTGCAGGATTGGAGGCTATATACTGGGCGCAAAAGTATCCGTATGAGGTAGAGGCAATCATTGGGTTGGATTCGGCAATTCCAGAAGCCTACGATAATTTTAATATGCCGTCCGCGTCGATTCTCAGCGGTATTGGCTTTTTAACCAAGATAGGAATACACAGGCCTTTTGCAAGGTCTGTGTATAAAAAATCACCGGCGGCACAGTCAGGGTATCTAACCAAAGCTGATAACGAGGCATATATTGAGATGCTTAAAAACCGCACATTTACATCTGATATGCTTAATGAAGCAAAGTATATAAGACAAAATGCGGATAAGGTTAAAAATGGAACTCTCCCCGTTAACACTCCGATTTACCTTTTTATCTCAAATGGCAACGAAAAAGTAATCTCTAACTGGGGTAAAATGCTATCCGATTATATAGCTGATTTTAAAAACGGAAAGTCTTTGTTAATGGATTGCGGGCACTATGTTCATGCATACGAACCGATAAAAATTGCTAAAGAGATAGATGACTTTATCTTGGGTATATAATGTGCATAATAAGAAATTGCAGGGAGCAGAGGCATGATGCCAACGCTCCCCGCCTTTTATAGTTTCACCACCGCCGTAAGCTATTTGAGAACGTCGGATACCCGGCCCCATAATTCCGCATAGTCTTTTTGCAGGGCTGTAATTTCGGACGGGTAAACGCCGTAGGTATTCGTGTGAATCGCAACCTGATTCAGATTATTCGCGCACCTGCGTTGCAGGGAAACAAGCTCCCGGACGGGGGAATCGGCAGAGCCGTATTGTTGGGGATACCATCAATAATGTTGCAGTTTTGTTCTATGGAAAGCTCCGCATTGTTCAAATAATTGTCTTTGTTGTACATGCTAGAGCTCCTTTCTTTTTGCTATAATATGGTTGTTACAAGCAAACATAATCAAGAGTTCTTAAAGGGTGGTATGATATGAAAAAAGTTATTTTAGGGGCAGCAATGCTATTAAGCGGCGTGATAGGGTTTGTCGGCTGGATGATTGCTTGTGTAAATAAAGTTCAACCCGGGGCAAAGAGTCAAATACTTAACTGTTTGTATGGAACAGATTACATCTTAGCCATCACCTTTTTCTTGCTTGCAGTTGTGGGACTTATCATAGCAATTGCTAATGCCAAAAAAGATAGTTAAAGAGAGTTTCATTTTACACAAAGCAACAGTGACTTCGGGCCAACATCAGACTGCGCGAAGTTTTGCTATCTGTCCTTTTACCACCAAGTCAATCGCTTTACATCTAATATGCGTTTGTCCTGTTCCCATTTGCCGACAGCCTGCACCTGATGTTCCAACTGCTCCGGCGTAAGCTGAAGCTGATTGAGGTTACCAGACGCGGCCCGAAGCTCGTAATCGGCTATCTGTTTTTCCATCAGGGGCGCGTGATACAGGAGATAGCCCCACGCCTGGAGCCTGCCGTTTTCCACGCTCTCATGCTTGTCAAAGTTGACGATTTCAGCGGGGCCGCTGTCTGTTTTCGGGAAGTGCTAATATCCACGGGCCGCTGTGTCGAGTAATATTTATACAGGCCCTCCAAAAACTCCGGTACTTCCTTAAATCCGAATCGGTCAACATAGTATGCGGTTGTGTTTTCGTCACAACGCAAAACCGCAATGTCACTCATGGAATGGGAACGGCCCCTGAAATCTTCCGGGTGGTCTTTGTAGAACCTTACATAAAGGGCCTTCAGCGTTTCTATTGTCGGTTCCTCTCCCGGACGGAAGCCTTTTCGAGTCCCACCTGCCGCGCCCGCCAATATTCCGGGTAATATTCCCGGATTGACCTGATGATGCTTTCCTCTCGGTCTTGGTTGAATAGATAGTGATGTAGCGTTATAATTATAGCAATCAAATGTATCAATACGAAAAGCTGTTTGAAATAAGCTAAGAGGTATAAATAAAAGAATGAAATCACTGTCTGTTATTCCGCATGTGGGGATTGGCCCATTAAAATTGGGCATGCCACCCAAACAAATTCTTGATGCCATAAATCAAATACGTTTTAAATGGTATTTACCAGATAATTGGGAAACTCAGATTTCGGAAAATAATGAAGATGACGGATTTTCCTTGAGATACCAAAATGGTTCTTTCTTTTTCATGGTACGATACCGAGATAATCGAGCCGTGGAAGTAGCCGTTGACCATGAGTTAAGAGAACACGCAATCATAATGCTCTATGATATGGATGTTTTTCAAACTCCGGCAGAACAATTAATAATTTCTCTAAAACAATTTAGTTCCTGCTCCTATGACATGGAAGATGAACAGCTAAGTACAAATTATGAATTTAACGACATAGGGGTTCGCTTATGGCGGGAGGAACCCTTTCATCCAAAGCTTCTTTCTGATGAGTCATATATGAAAGAAATGGCGCTATTTATTGATGAAATGTATCGTTATCTCTACTTTGAAATTATATCCGTCAAGTAGTGTCGTTTATCACGCCCTCCGGCAAGCCGTAGCTGCCGACCTCCACACTGACAAGGTGCTTTTCCGCAAGCTCCATTGGAAATGATGCTTTTATTGCTTGCACCAATCTGAAAAGCGTAACAATTCCAAGCAGTCTTAAAAGTATTGAAAACCTTGCGTTTTCTGATTGCAAAAGTTTAGAAAGTATAAATCTTCCAAGCGGGATTGAAAGAATAGGAGGTCAGGCCTCTGCGAGCTCCGGTTTAAAAAAGATAGTAATTCCAAAAGGTGTAACGAAAATTGAAGAGATGTGCTTTAGTGATTGCACAGATTTGACGAGGAAATAAATAATGCTTTAACTGCTCTTTAACTGCTTATTGTGCAAAGCATAATATTTCTCGAACAGAGGCGATAAGGCAGGGATTAAAAATGCTTTTGTCCAAAGAAAAATGAAAGGAAGCGGCGCTCTCCAACAAAGATGTACGCCACTTCCCCAACCGACAACCGCCCAAAGGCAATTGCAGCGTAAATATTATATCATGCGCTGAAGTTCCTATCAAGCTTGCCGGAAAACTGACTGAAAGGATGGCGCTTATGACAAACGAAGAA
>JAEVZU010000109.1 GCA_023392075.1 Bacillota bacterium
CTCGCTTACTTAGGGGTCCCCACGACCATGCCGTGGAACGTACCGTAAAACCAAGGCACATCAATCGAAACGGTGACTTGCCCGCCGTCGATGGCGACTTTCATAGGGAGTGTGGACTCTTCGTTGATATACCCACCGGAAGAATGACCAATGGCCGAGGATACGTCGTGGTCGCCTGTTATTGTAAGCGGTAGATCAACAAGCGCCATAGAATCGTATTGCACGAGGGGGGCAAGCACATCCTCGCCGCCGAAGTTGGAATAAGCTTCCTCGTTGTACCCAACGACATCGAAGGTGAACGAGTCCGCCGACATATCCATGTCCACGAAGCCCGCAACGCCGGTACGAGAGATCTTCGACATTTGTGATGCGTCAAAGTGCATCGTTAGCCGTGCTGTTCCGGTGTAGGCGCCTTGGTCGGTCGTACCACCCTTCTTTTCTGCGGTCAAATCCAGCGTATAAATGAACGTGAAATCTCCGAGTTGCCGCTGATCTGTTCCGCTTACCGTCATTGTCCAGTCGCACTCTACGGCTCCGTTGGCTGAGGCCGCCAATGCGGCGAGTATCATGACGAGCGACAGGATGAACGCAACAATCCTCTTCATAGTCTCAACACTCCTCTCCATGCGAGGCACTGTCCGCCAGCCTTCCACGTTACCTTCCACAGCTAACTTGATTTTACCATGTTTATCAATAATTTACAATCGACCTCAGCTCAATACAGTAAGGATCTTGCCCTGAAGTTGTCGTCTCATTTCCGGAGCAGTTTATTATGCTTAATTAGTTTCACTTGCTTCCCCATACGCCATGAAAATTTCTTCGCATACACCGCCCATTTTCCGCAAAATATCCGCGATCTGAGCTCTAAATTCATGTGTTCTGAACTTATCATTAGGCGGGTAGAAGCCCCCTTGAATCGCCCAAATTTCATCCTTGTAATCCTGGATTTTCTTATACAGCGGTAATAATGTTACAGCCATAGCCAAATCGGGATATTGTTCAACTGTGCTCTTGAAAAAGTCGTACGCCGAACTGGTACAGATACAACAATAGGGAGAGCAATGCAAATTCCAGCAAATATCGTTGAGTTTTTCATCGGTTTTGTTTTCAAAATAAGAGTCGGTTTCAAGAGTCTCCGCCCAAGTTTCAAACGCCATCTTGCCGAACGCATACATTCCGCCATCCCCTTCTGTTGGGGGCAAAGTCAAAAACATGGGGATGGAGTCAATCACACTTTGAAGAATTTGATGCATATCTGTCGGCGGTAATTTTTCACCTGCAAAAAACAAACCTTTCGTGGTGTCCAGCCCATTTATGATGGCCGAATAACCGTATGCATCCACAGACCCTTCCGGCAAACGTTCCGGGCCGGGATAGAGATTGACATATAGTACGTCATTTTTATCATAACCGCCAATCAGGCAACCTTCAGGCAGTGGGCCAGACCCCCACCTTATTCCATCCGCGTCCGTCATCGAGCACATCACATTGCCCATACCCCAAGCCAGAACAGGTATGTCTTTATCAACCGATGTTTTGATAGCATTCATCACCGCACGAAAATCCTTTTTGATCTCGCTGTTTGAAATATAGATGCAGTCATAGCCGAAAGCGGCATATGCTTTTTTCACAAGCTGCGGCGCAAAGAAATAGTTGGTCACGCCGCTATCGACTTGAATATTGTCCGGGTTGCCGATTTTTTCGGAATACATATAAGTGAAATTGTCTCCGGTAAAATTGGCATAAAACTTGTATTCATGAATGTCCGAACCCAGTTTTAAACCAACAGAACATATAGCGGAACAAAGAAAATAATTTTGCCAGGGCTCAATTTTCTTGTATTCCTTTATTTTGTTTGATACACGGGGTGATTCCGCGCCCGCAAGCAGTCTTGCGATGGAATCCGACTCATAAGATGAGTATTGCGCTACTGATAAAATCTCTCGATTACTTGACACATCAAATCCTCCTTGAATGATAATATTGATTGTCAGCGGTCGAAAGTATTTCAGCCGATGACTTTGTTTCCGCGCGTTATAAGGAGTTATGCCGTGAAACCTGGTGAATGCCTTTGTAAAACTCTCCTGTGTATCATATTGATATTTCATGGCAACATCAATGATTCTATTCTTTGATAGCAGTAAGTCCTGCCCAGCTAAACTCAAGCGCCTGTTACGGATATAGTCGCCGATGGTGATGCCGGTTGCCAAAGAAAACACACGTTGATAATGAGCGTTGGAAGCGTGCACATGATTCGCAACGTCATTTACGGTGATTTCATGGGTCAGGTTGCTCTCAATATATTGGATTGCTTTAGTCAGGCCTTGTATCCAGTTCATGGTGATATCTCCTATACCCATCATTATATAGATTCATTACGGGGAAGTTATGTTCAAAAATGCTCAATGTTGTCCAATGTGGAAAAATTCATGTTCGTTTGGATTTGCACACGGATTATATAAATTATCAGTAAAGCACGACATTCTACAAGTGTGAACTGTCCTTACTAAATCCATGTTATATTTTGTAAACTGATAAGTCAAGTAAGTACATATTAAAAGTAAAAATAGAAACTATGCTGTTTTGGATGGTCTCAGTTCCCTTACTGTTGTTGAATTGCATGTGGCAATCATCTGTGTTGAGAGAGTCTCTTTTAATTCCTCTTTATCAAGTGATTTGTGTAATTCAAGAAATCTGTGCCAGTATATATAATTATCTATGTGCTTTGTAGTGAGCTTTTGTAAAAGAAACTCTAATACAAGTGAATTACTTGTATCGGAAACAGCAGCAGGACAGACACAGCGAATCATGAAGGCAATCAGAACTCTTTATGACATGCCAATGCGCCATCAGTAATGTAAGGATGAACATTGGATCAGTCAAGGAGTAAGATATCTGCCTGTGGATAATTATTTAGTGTTTTATCAGCCGGACGAATCCCAAAACACAATAAATGTTATATGGATTATGTATGGCAGCAGAAATGTCCGTGAACAACTAAGCGAGACAAACGTGTAATAAATGACAATTAGATGTAGTTAAAAGTAGTTTATTGCTATATCATTCCTACATTTACACATTCAAAATGCCGGATTTTCAAGGTTTCATGTTGATGTTGAAGAAACTGCTAAATAATTAAATTTCATACACATTTGAAAACACCGGTAAGTATGCCTATTCGCATCTGCCGGTGTTTTTGTTTTATGAACCCCCAAAAATAACCGGTCATACTACACGGATTAAGTTCAAGATTGGATGATGGCTTACAGGTTATGCCAGAAATTTTAAAAGCAGGGAGTTTGAAGCTTTAATACCGGCAATATGCAGAATTGAATGCCAGAAATGGTTTAACAATGCTAAAATATATAATTTTTGAGTTATTTATATTAAAGCATTTTTAAAAATGATATTTTTATATTGAAAGCTTGCAAAAATAATGATAAAATAATTTTGATTTAAGCAAAGACGCTTAACATTCTTATGTTAAGCGTTTTTATTACGTTTTAGCACGCTACAGTGTTAGAAGAAAAATATACTAGATAAAAAATAATGAAAAGAGGGGTTTATCATGAAAGGAAACAAAAGGGTATTAGCTCTGGCTTTATCGGCTGTATTGACTCTGACAGGTCTGGCAGGCTGCGGACAGAGCGATAAATCTGCCAATTCGACGGCAGGTACGGCAGCTCAATCATCAACCGCATCTTCAGGAGGCACCAAGAGCAGGGCACAGGATACAATTATTTATGCACAGGGTGCTGATCCGAGAGGACTTGATCCGGCACTTGTAGATGACGGTGAATCCGGAAAAGTCATAGTAAACATTTATGAAGGACTGTTAAAGTATAACAAGGATTCGACACAAATCGAACCATCTCTTGCAGAAAGCTGGGATGTAGCAACTGACGGACTTTCCTACACCTTCCATCTTAGAAAAGGTGTTAAATTCCAGGATGGTACTGATTTTAATGCCGAAGCTGTAAAAATAAACATTGACCGCCAGCTTCCACCCAAGGTTACGGAAGATATGGTTTATGCGGGTTTTGTATTTGGCTCGGTAAAGGATGTTGAGGTTGTAGATGAATTTACTGTTAAAATCAACATGAAAGATCCAAGCACACCATTCCTTAACAATCTTGCAATGTGTATGGGTGCACCTATCGTAAGCCCGAAAGCATTGGAGGAAAACAGCAACAACGTAAACGAACATCCGGTTGGAACAGGCCCATACTCCTTCGTAAGCTGGACAAAGGGTCAGAATATAGTTCTGAAGCGTAATGATAATTACTGGGGCAACAAGGCTGTAACTACAAATGTCATATTCAAGTTTATTCCTGATAACTCGGCAAGAGTTGTTGCATTGAATAACGGAGAAGCTGATATTATCGACGGAATAGATGCAACTGTTGTACAGCAGATTGAAGGTTCAGGCAACAAGATCTTTAAGGCTCAAGGCATGAATATTAACTATTTGGCCTACAATACAACAAGAGCTCCTTTTAATGATGTCAAGGTACGTACCGCGATTTCTCAGGCCATTAATGTTCCTGAACTGGTAAAGAGCTTATACCAGGGCTATGCAGAACCTGCCACCTCGGTACTTCCAAGCTTTATACCCGGATTTGACTCAAGCATAACCCAGGTTGCCTTTGATCAGGCTGCGGCAAAAGCAGCACTTGCAAGTGCTGGTGTTACCAAGCTGCATATAATCACATACACAAACCCCAGACCATACAATACAGCTAACGGTCAGGCTCTTGCGGAAGCAATCCAGGGTTACCTCAAAAATGCAGGTGTAACAGCAACAATTGATTCATTCGACTGGGCTACTTACAAGGAAAAGGTTAAGGCAGGAGACTATGACATCTGTTTCTATGGTTGGATAGGTGATAACGGCGATCCGGACAACTTCATGAACCTGATGGCTGATAAAGATCCGAGAATGAACGTTGCACGTTATGACAGTGCAGCATACAAGGAATTAATAGCAAAAGGGCTCATCACACCAAACGGTGACGAACGTAACAAGATTTACACCGATCTTGAGAAAATGGCTGCACAAGAGGCTGTTTGGCTTCCAATATCTCATGCTACAACACTTGTTGGTTACAGGAGCAATGTAAAGGACTTCAACTACCATACTACCGGAGTTATATTCCTTTCCGAGGCTTCTAAAGACTAATCGAATCGTATTTGTAACTGACACACTTTGTATATAAACGCTGCCAGAAGTTGTAACCATGCTCTTCTGGCAGATATTATTTTGCAAAGATATTAGGGAAAGGTTGTTAAAGATGTTAAAATATATAGTCAAACGTATACTTATGCTGATTCCTGTACTTCTTGGGGTATCTGTCATAGTATTTCTTATAATGCGCGTATTTTCTCCCGACCCTGCTCCGATTGTCCTCGGACAACATGCAACAGCTGAAACCGTAGAAAAATGGCGTGAAGCAAACGGCTTGAATTCTCCCATATATATACAATACTTTGATTTT
Source organism: Bacillota bacterium (assembly GCA_023392075.1). Taxonomy (GTDB): domain Bacteria; phylum Bacillota; class Clostridia; order Acetivibrionales; family DSM-1351; genus Ruminiclostridium. Next base: position 5,496 of record JAEVZU010000109.1, read on the forward strand.
ATCAAAGGTGCCGTTACCGGAGATTTTGGAACTTCCTATTACACAAAGACTCCGGTTATGAAAGAAATAATGTCCCGTTTTCCGGCTACCATAGAACTTGCAATAGCAGCAATTATTCTGGCATCAATAATCGGTATTCTGATTGGTGCAATTTCTGCTGTAAAGAAGAATTCCATTTTTGATAATTCAGGAATGATTCTTGCATTAATCGGAGTTTCCATGCCCATATTCTGGTTGGGTATTTTGCTCATTATCCTTTTTTCGGGAATACTCCACATACTGCCTTCAGGCAGCAGAATAGATCCTTTGCTGCAGCCATATGACGGTACCGGCTTCTATCTGATCGATACATTGGTTAGAGGGGACTTGGAAGCCTTTGGTAATGCCTTAAAGCATCTGGTACTGCCTGCACTGGCTCTTGGAATGTATTCCATGGCTATCATAACCAGAATGACCCGCTCCAGCATGCTGGACACCTTAAACCAGGATTATATCCGTACAGCTAGGGCCAAGGGGATAAAAGACGGCAGAGTTATCACTCACCACGCACTTCGAAATGCAATGATACCGGTTACTACAGTTATCGGTTTGCAGCTGGGCTCACTTCTGGGCGGCGCAGTGCTTACGGAGACTGTTTTCTCATGGCCGGGTATTGGTCATTATACTGTTGAATGTATTCTAAAGTCGGATTTTCCGGTAGTACAGGGAATTGTATTGCTGATTGCATGTATTTTTGTATTTATCAATCTCGTTGTAGATGTTATCTATGCATTCCTTGATCCAAGAATTAAATTTTCCAAGAAGGAGGCTTAACTTTATGAAACTTAAAAATTTACAAACAGAAACTGGAGAAAATTCATTACAGCAAGCCCTTCCTCTTGAAAAACCGGAATCCCAGCTCAAGGAGATGTGGGAAACACTGCGTCAAAACCATGCTGCTGTAGTTGGCTTATGTATTATACTTTTTCTTATTATTATTGCCATATTGGCACCTTTGATCATGCCTTATGATCCTAACCTGTCCGACATGAGCAAGAGCTTTTTAAAACCGGGCCCGGAGCATTGGTTCGGTACAGACCAGCTTGGCCGCGATATTTTCAGCAGAATAATATCCGGTGCAAGAATATCTCTTACCGTCGGATTGAGTGCTGTAGTTATTTCTCTTACGGTAGGTGTTGTGCTTGGCTCCATTGCAGGTTATTTTGGAGGTAAATCAGATATAATCATAATGCGTTTTATGGATATGATGCTGGCCATTCCTTCCATACTCCTTGCCATAGCATTTATGGCTGCGCTTGGAAAAGGGATTGATAAAGCCGTTATTGCAATAGGACTTGTTTCAATTCCGGAGTATGCACGTATAGTGCGGGGAAGTATCCTTTCGGTAAAAGAAAATGATTATGTACAGGCGGCCAGGGTCATCGGAAATAAAAACAGCAGAATTATTTTTAAACATATTTTACCCAACGTACTTTCATCTATTGTTGTAAGAGCTACACTTGGAATCTCCACTGCAGTATTGGATACCGCTGCTCTCGGATTTTTGGGACTGGGAGTTCAGCCGCCTGTTGCAGAGTGGGGCGATATGCTTGGACGTGCAAGGGGCTTCATATTTACAGCACCGTACACCCTCATTTTTCCCGGTTTGGCAATTACAATCACAGTTTTGGCTTTCAATCTTTTGGGTGACGGCTTGCGAGATGCGCTTGATCCGAAATCCAGAAAGAATTAAGGTGGTGCAGACATGTTACTTGAAGTTAAAAATTTAAAAACAGAATTCAAACTAAAAAAAGGTGTAGTTAATGCTGTTGACGACATCAGTTTTTCTTTAGATAAAGGTAAGATCCTGGCAATAGTCGGCGAATCGGGTTCGGGTAAAAGTGTTACCTCCCTTTCGATAATGGGCCTGCTTCAGGAACCGGGACGTGTTGCGGGGGGAGAAATTCTCTTCAAGGGTAAGGATTTGCTTAAAATGGGCAAAGCCGAGAAACGTTCGGTACGCGGAAATCAGATTTCAATGATTTTTCAGGAGCCCATGACTTCTTTAAATCCTGTGTACAGGATAAAGGACCAGATTATGGAAAGTATTATGACACATATGAAGGTCTCTAAAAAGGAAGCTCTTAAACGCACTATAGAAATGCTTGAGATTGTGGGAATTCCTTCTGCCGAAAAGCGTGCCAATGATTACCCACACCAGATGAGCGGCGGTATGAGACAAAGGGTCATGATTGCCATGGCACTGATCGGAAATCCTGAACTGTTGATTGCAGACGAGCCTACCACTGCTCTGGATGTAACCATTCAGGCTCAGATATTGGATCTTCTGTATCATATGCGGGAGAAGTTCAATATGGCTGTAATGCTTATTACACATGATTTGGGCGTGGTATCCGAGGCTGCCGACCATGTTATAGTAATGTACTGCGGAAAGATTGTTGAAGAAGCAGAGGTACGCGAACTGTTTGAGAACCCGCTGCATCCGTATACCCTGGGATTATTGCGTTCCATCCCGAAACTTGAAGATGAGAGTGAAGAACCTCTCTACATGATAAAGGGTATGGTGCCCAATCCTTTGAATATGCCTGAGGGCTGTCCTTTTTCGGACAGATGTGACAGATGTATGGAGGTCTGCCGTCAGGAAATGCCCAAGCTGGTTGAAAAGGACGGACATAAAGTGCGCTGCTTCCTTTACGATACTGAAAAAGCAGGAGGTAAACAGGCATGAGTGAAGTCTTGGTTGAAATAAAAAATCTTAAGAAGTATTTTACACTGGATCATGATTTTTTCGGTCGTCCTACCTCGGTATTAAAAGCCACCGACGATGTATCCTTTAGTATCAATAAAGGTGAAACCATGGGTCTGGTGGGTGAATCCGGCTGTGGAAAAACCACCATCGGAAAGATGCTGGTAAATCTATATACACCCACGGATGGACAGATTATATTTGAAGGCACAGACCTTACAAAATTATCCGAAGCCAAGCGCCGTGCGTACAGCAAGGATATTCAGCTTATTTTTCAGGATCCCTATGCATCGCTGAATCCGAGAATGACAGTGGGTGACATCATTGCAGAGCCTATAAAAATAAACAACCTGCTTCCGAAAGAAAAGATTGAAAGCAGGGTAACCTATCTTTTGAATTGCGTCGGTTTGGCAAATCATCAGAGAAACCGCTATCCGCATGAATTTTCGGGAGGACAGCGTCAGCGTGTGGGTATTGCCCGTGCACTTGCGGTACAACCGAAATTAATTGTTTGTGACGAGCCTGTTTCGGCACTGGACGTATCAATACAGGCGCAGGTGCTCAACCTGCTTGATGAACTGAAGGAGGAATTCGGCCTCACCTACCTGTTCATTGCTCACGGTTTGAACGTTGTAAAGCATATCAGCGACCGTGTAGGTGTCATGTACCTTGGGAAGCTGGTGGAAATAGCACCTAAGAAGGAGTTGTATTCCAATCCGCTGCATCCTTATACACAGGCGCTGCTGTCAGCCATACCCTCTGTAGACCCTACAAGGAAAAAGCAGAGGATAATTCTATCGGGGGATGTACCAAGTCCCATTAATCTTCCCGAAGGCTGCCGGTTCTGCTCACGCTGTTTCAAGAAAATTGACGGCTGTGAAAAGGATGAACCGGGCTTGAAAGAAGTTTCACCCGGGCATTTTGTAGCTTGTAAGCTGTATTAAAAATTCTACTTAAATTAACTGAATCAAACTATACTAGCAACCTCCTGAACACCGGCAATTAATGTTCAGGAGGTTGATTTTTTCTGTTTTCCGGATTGACTTGTACAGTTTTAACTATACAATCTACAAACAGCTTGTGTTAAAATGTTTTTATAATATACCGTAAAAAAACAAACTTTTCTCTGAAAAAGACGTAAAATATTTATATTGCAGCAATAATACTACTCAATAGGAGAAAAATGATGAACAAAACCGACTTATTAAAAGTTAACGGAAAAACAGGACTTTTATATAGACTATTATTCATACTGATGATACCTGCCGCACAAGGACTGTATTTTCTAATTAATCTGACCACTACACAAGCATATGATATCACCATATTTCTGGATAAATATATCCCGTTTAATGAATGGTTTATCATACCTTATGTATTCTGGTACTTTTATACGTTCGGTGCACTGGCCGTTCTGGCGTATAAAGACTACAAAACCTATTATAAGCTTTTGTTCAGCATTGTAACCGGGATGATGATATGCTTCCTCATATATTTTATATTCCCTACAACGGTACCAAGGCCGCATGTACCCGGTACAAACCTTCTTCAGAAAATGGTTCTGATGATTTACGGCAATGACAAGCCCTATAATTGTTTTCCAAGCATTCACATGCTGGACACCCTGCTGATCACCATGTTTGTATTCAAACACAATAGGAATCTTATGCTAAGGATAACAACAGCCGTCATATGCGTATCCATATATCTTTCGACCTGGTTTGTAAAGCAGCATAGTATACTGGATGCAGTTGCCTCCACGATATTGGGGGTTGCACTGTTCTTTGTATTTGAAAATGAGTATGTTATCAGAAAACTTGAAAATTTACGAGAAATATTGACCCTGCAGAAGCGGGTGAAGGAATTGTCGGAATAGAGGGAGTTTTATTATAATTCACGCTTTCTTTACCAATAAGCAAAAATATTATATAATTTTTATTGTATAAATATTAATTATTTGTATAATTAGAGAATATATAATATTTTTTTATTTTTCAAGTAAATCCGGTCGGCTCCTGCAGTCCGGGCTGAATACCTGGAATGGAGGTTACAATGGGGTTTAAAAGAGAAGAACTGAAAGAGGCACACCGTATTGTTATTAAAGTGGGAACATCTACATTGACATATGAGACCGGAAAAATAAATTTCACAAGGATAGACAAGCTTGCAAGGATCATATCAGACCTTTCAAATCAGGGGAAGGAAGTCGTACTGGTCACTTCGGGGGCCATAGGAGTCGGAGTGGACAAGCTCAAACTGCCCGAAAGACCTAAAACCATACGTGAAAAGCAGGCTGTTGCGGCTGTGGGGCAGTGCGAACTCATGCACATGTACAGCAAATTCTTTTCGGAATACGGTCATATTGTGGCACAGATTCTTTTGACCAGGGATATTGTCGGTGACGACAGCTGCTGCAAAAATGTTGTAAATACCTTCGAAACGTTGTTGGCAAAGGGTATTGTACCAATAGTCAATGAAAATGACTCAGTATCCATTGTAGAGCTTAAGGTGGGGCAAAAAGATACCTTCAGTGAGAATGATACCCTGTCGGCTATCGTATCAAAACTGATCAGGGCAGATTTATTGATAATTCTCTCGGACATTGATGGTTTTTATGACTGTGATCCCAGAAAGAATCCTGATTCTAAAATGCTTTCGGTCATTGAGGAGATTACTCCCGAGATCGAACGCTTTGCAGACGGAGCAGGTACAAAACGGGGAACAGGCGGTATGGTCACTAAACTCAAAGCTGCTAAAATCGCCACCAGGGCGGGGGTTAATGTGGTGCTGACAAACGGAAGCCACCCTGAGGCAGTTATGGACATTATAAACGGTGACGAGATAGGAACCGTGTTTGTGGGCAAATAATACAATCAAATAAAAAAAGTAATAACTTAAGAAAAGAGAGAAATTAAAGAACGAAATAAATGTCCCTATATGTAAATAAAAGGAAGAAAAGTAAAATAATACTTGAAAATTATAAATATGGGTGTTATACTAACTATAACCTAGCTGGGTAATAAAAAATTATTTTGGAGGGAAAGACTTATGAGTAAGAAAGTCACGAAATTTTTTATTGTAATGTTAGTGTTTACACTGTTATCGTCAACATCTTTTGCTGCTACTGAATCAATTGCAAATGAACAAGCTGTAGCAGCGGCTCAAACTGTGATTGTAACATCTTCTGATTACTATGCTGAGTGGGGAGGCGAAGAAACTATTTCATTAGGCAGTACAGGTGAAATGGTTGAGAATTTACAAAACATGTTAAACTTCTGTATGGATACTAACCTTGTGGCAAATGGCAAATTTGATGCAGCAACAAGAACTGCTGTTATAAAACTACAAAATTACACTGGAACAAAAACAGTAAATAATACTGGCTATAAATTTACTGCAATAACTGCAGATGGTATTGTTGGACCATACACATGGGGTAAGTTACTTTATTTGATGACTATTTTATCATATTAAGTAACTAATAGAAATTAAGTTAAGAATTTTAAAGACCAGCAAAGGTTTAATTCATTCACTTTGCTGGTCTTTTGTGGCTCTATACTAAACATTGGGGTAATATATAAAAAATAAAAGAAGCATAATGCTTCAAATTCTTGTAAACTGAAGTTACCACACACCAATACACAAGAAGGAGAATTCATTATGCCTCATACAGATTATATCTCAAAACTTTTGGATATGGGAAGTATTAATATTTTAGATTTAAACTTTGATGATAAAGCCATCGTTATTGCTTTTAAATTACAGCGTAGACCTCATATCTGCCCTGATTGTGCTGGCATTACCGATAAGGTTCACGACTACAGAATTCAAATAGTAAAAGACGTTCCTGCCTTTGGCAAAAAACTTATATGGCATTATTCTAAACGCTGCTATTGCTGCCCTTTTTGCAATAAACGTTTTTACGAAACCAATGGCCTTTTACCTAAATTTCATAGGCTTACCAGGCGTTTAACTGCTTATTGTATTAATGAATTGAAAAGAAAATGTTCTCAGAAAGATATTTCTACCTCTTTAGGAATTTCACCTTCTACTGTTTACAGATGGCTTCAGTTGATTGGATACTCTAAACCATTACAATTACCTAAAGTGCTCTCAATAGATGAGTTTAAGGGTAATACAGATCGTGGTAAATTTCAATGCATTCTTACATCTCCGGTTGATAAAAAGGTGGTGGATATATTACCCACAAGAGACTCTAATGACATATTTGAGTATCTTCGGCAATTCCCTAATCGTAAGGAGGTGCAGTATTTCATAACTGATATGTGTAAACCTTACGTCCAAAACGCAAAACACCTATTCCCTCAGGCTACTATAGTTATTGACCGTTTTCATGTTGTTCGATACTGTACCTGGGCCGTTGAGAATGTCAGAAAACGTGTGCAAAAGAAACTTCTGCCTGAGCAGCGTAAATACTTCAAACGTAGTCGTAAGCTACTATTGGCCCACATGGCCAAACTCTCTGATGATAACAAAGCTGCAGTTGAAAGAATGCTTCTTTTTTCTAGAGATCTACGGGAAGCTTACCTTCTAAAAGAGGTCTTTTACAAGTTCATGGCCTCTAAGAATAAACAAGAAGCTATTAAATATCTAAAGGAATTCCGTATACATGCATATGTTGTTGATATACCGGAATTTAAAGCTTGTTTGACAATGTTACATAATTGGGAACCCTATATACTCAATGCTTTTACTTGTCCTTATTCCAATGGATTTACCGAAGGTATTAACAATACAATTAAAGTCATTAAACGAATTGCTTATGGATATCGGAACTTTAATAACTTTAGACTCAGAATACTACATACTCTAGAAATGAACAAAGAGCCGATCACCTTTTGAAGTAATTGGCCCTTTGATAAAATTTCAGTTTACTGTTCTACCCCAACTATTGACATAGAACCCTTTTTGTGCTATAAATACCGCAGTCTTTGGGGACATTATCTATTTTACTTAATCTGTTCTGTTTTAAGGTATAACATCCATCCCCCCATCCTGGAATCCTTCATTTGGTGTTGTTTCCTCTCCGAAGGGAGGTATTATAGTTTCACCCGATGGTGGAGCCTGGGTTTCATTTCCGGTATTTGACGGCAATGTAGGCTGTACTGTGGAAGAATTATGAATCGTACAGTATTCACCCTGCGGAAGCTCATACATCCAGTCCTTTATGGCCGAGGCCAGGGATTTATTGCTTGGATCCTTTGGAAGATACGGTACCGGCCTCCTGATGAATACTTTCTCCTGAACAAGATTGGGAGGACAGAATTCGGTTGCAAGTAAAGGTCTGCCATAAATATCCTTGCTTGATGTATCAACTTTTGCCAGGATGTGAACATCACATACATCTTTAGGTTCGGTTCCCTTGGCAAAGTATTCCGAACTGATCCGGCTGCCCCTAGGATCATCATCACAATTAGGTCCGGGAAGCTTGCCCGAGTCGATGCAAATGGACTTTCTTACTATGCC
>JAEVZU010000124.1 GCA_023392075.1 Bacillota bacterium
TAGCTTTTAGTTTTCAAAACTGGCTTTTTGGATACAAAAACTGCGTTTCGTTTACAAATATTCACTTGTCAATTACAAAGGTTGCATTTCATTTTACAAAGTGGCATCTCGCCTTTCTATTATCCATTCTATTATATGATTGAAAAAAAATAAATGATAAAATAGCAGCTTTTGCAAATTTTTAAACATAATATGCAATAAACTTTGCAAAAGCTTGGAATATAATATCTATGTAAAGTAACTTATTTGGAGGCAGCAATGAAAATCATCACAGGAAACAACGCGCAGTTCTTTTTACTATTAAACGCTATTTTTTGGGGCTCATCCTACATATGGCAAAAAATGCTTTTGAGCTTTCTGCCATCATTTACAATTCTGTTTATCTGTGCGGCCCTAAGCCTGGCTGCAACTTTTCTTATTTTCAGGAAGCGGCTCAACAACTTCAGCAAAAAAGTCATTGCCATAAGTACCTTGATCAGTCTGGTTTCAGTAATCAGCAACACCTTTTGCATGCTTGCCCTGAAAAGAACCTCCGGCTCAAATACCGCTTTTATCGTACAGCTTTCAATCGTAATAACCCCTGTAATTATGGCAGTTCTTGAGAAAAAATCCCCATCGGCAAAAACTGTTTTGCTTGCTCTTTCGGCAATGTTGGGAATATACCTCATAACCTGTGCCGGAAAAGGCCTGAACATCAATACCGGAGATGTTTTTGCACTGTGCAACGCCATATTTTTCTCACTGTTTATTGCCTTGCAGAATAAATTTTCCCAGGTGGTAAATCCAATACAGTTTACTTTTATACAGCATTCTACCAATCTCGTAATGTTTTTTGTTCTGGCTCTGGTATTTGAAGCGGGCGGTATAACGTTTACCAATATGCTCAATCCGTTATTTTTCCTGCTTATCGGCCTGAACGCCATGGTTACCATATTCACTTCACTGTTTCAGAGCTCGGCAATCAAATATGTCAGACCTGAAAGCGCAACCATCCTGTATGCATTTGAGCCTGTCACCACTGCGCTGTTAGGTGCAGTTTTACTTGGGGAACATTTTACCGGAATAGCCTCTGTAATAGGCTGTGTAGTAATACTTTTAACTGTAATCATATCCGCTTTGAGACTGCCGGGTTTAAGTCCAAAGAGAAAGTTCAAACTGCGGCCATCTTCCAATTCAAGGATATAGACCGGAGCAGTATCACCGTTATGTATAAAAGACACGCATGTCATCTTAATCTGAACATACGTGCCTTTTATTTTTACAGGCTTTTAAATTTTAGTCCTTATGTTTTTTGATTTTGTGCATGAACTTTGGAGGCTCTTTTCCATCCCAGCTTTCGAGCTGCTTGTTAAAATCGGCCTGTAATTTTTCTCCCTCTTCCTTTGTAATCCTTCCATCCTGAATTTGTCTTTCCAAATGAGAGCTGAATTTTTTTGAGAGATGTTCTTTCTTTTCAGGTAAAGTCAGGCTGTTGAACTCCTTTATCTTTGCAATGCGCCCATCGATTTTCTTTGTTAATTCCTCAGCCTTTTCCTTGGTTATCTTACCTTCCTTTAAATCCTTCCGTATGCTTTCCTTTCTCTCTTCAAGCCTTTTTAGAGGATCCTTTTTACATTTTCCGCATTTATCCTTTTTCAATATGCCGCCATTGTTCTCAATATTGCCTTTTGCCTTATTGTTGTTTTCAACATTACTTTTCCCGGAATTGTTGTTTTCCAAATTGCTCTTTTCAGTATTGTTGTTTTCAACATTACCTTTCTCAGTATTGTTGTTTTCAATATTGCTCTTTTCAGTATTATTGTTTTCAACATTACTATTTGGCCCGGCACCGGCTTCCGGCATTGCAAAAGCACCGAAGGACATTATTGAAATGATAAAAGCGATAGTAACAAGGATTTGAAGTTTCTTCAATACTATCACCTCCTTTCAACAATATCTTTCTCATCTATTGTGTAAATATTGTGTACATTTTGTAAATTCCATCTGCCAATTTTACCCTTTTATAAGATCACATTCAAACCAAAAAAGGACTCCATCCGGCTTGTTTTCAGCACCATAGCCGTTATCATGAGCTTTCTGAATGGCTTTTACGATGGACAGTCCGAGTCCTGTGCCTCCATAGGCTCTTGTTCTTGCCTTATCCACCTTATAGAAACTCAGCCAGATACTTTCCAACGATTCTTCCGGTATATTTGCACCGGAATTAAAGACTTCCACACGGACCTTGTCTTTTAACACTCTTGTATATATATTAATAATCTTTTTTTCATCCAGATGATTCAAACCGTTGCTAAGATAATTCATAAGCACCTGTTCGATCAAATAGTAATCGGCATTAATCCTTATATCTTCATATCCGTTGTCATTAAAGGTCACAATGGCTCCTTTTTCTGCAAAAAGCAGGGAATTTTTCTTCAAGGTATTCCTGATAAGGTCATTTACACGGAATTCCTCCCTGTCGGGCTCAATACGGTTAAATTCCAGTTCGGAAAGTTCCAGGAGCTTTCTTACCATATTGTTCATTTTATTAGCTTCATCAATAATAACTTCGCAGTAGTAGTTTTTATTTTCTTCATCATCATTGACATTGAGCTTTAGTCCTTCGGCATAGCCCTGAACCAGTGCTATTGGGGTTTTAAGCTCATGTGAGACATTGCTGATAAAGTCCTTCCTCATTTCATCAATTTGCCTTTCCTTCTCTATGTCCTGCATAAGCTTGTAATTTGCAGCCTTCAGATCACCAATCGAACGTTCCAGTTGATTTGAAAGAGAGTTTATGCTATCTCCCAGTGTTCCGATCTCATCCTTTCTCTTCCCGTCATATTTCTCTTCAAAATCCAGAACAGCCATCTTTTTCGCAATTCCGTTGAGTTTAATGATGGGCTTTGTCAATCTGTTAGATAAGAGGTAAATGATTACACCTCCGAACAAAATCATGAAAATACCTGTAAAAATGTAGAATCTAACAGCTATTTTGGCACTTTCCTGTATTGCGGCCACTGGTGTCCCCAGGTAAACAAACACATCCTCATCAATTTTGCCGTACAGCGATACAAAACTGGATTCCATTCTCATGTCAAAGCGTTTTTCTATAAGCGGCTTGTCAAGGGCTACCTTTGAAAATTTCTCTTCCAGGTTTCTCCAGTCCGGAACAGGTTCTTTGGGTTCAATCCTGAATTTTCTGACACCAACACTCATAACTCTCTGTTTGGATTGGTAAAGAATATTCAAATCCTTATCAAAAAAAATAATGCCAATACCTCTAAGACTTTCAATTTTCTCCAGATCAAGCATTACATTGTCAGGATCGTGATTATAGACATCACGGATTGATTCGAAAGTCTGAAGCATGGCATCTTCTTTTTTACTGTAATAATACTTTTCAAGCAATGTGCTGCTTAAAATCAATGAAAGTGCAACAAAAAATACTATCATTCCAAAAAACGTTGAAAACAGCTGAGTTTTTAATGATATTTTCATTTCTCTACCTCAAATTTATACCCCAAACCTCTGATGGTCTGTATGTAATCTCCTTTTTTCCCAAGCTTCAGTCTCAGCTTTTTTATATGTGTATCTACAGTTCTGGCATCACCGAAATATTCATAATCCCATACGGAATTAAGTATTTTATCCCTTGATAAGGCTATTCCCACATTATCACAAAGATATACCAGCAATTCAAATTCCTTTGGTGTCAGCTCGATTTCTTCCCCGTCTGCAAATACGGTATGAGCAGTCTGGTCTATTTCAAGTCCATTGTAAATCTTTTTTTCGTTTACCGTCACATTATATCTTTTAAGCACTGCCTGTACCCTGGCTATCAGTATCATCGGACTGAAGGGCTTTGTAATATATTCATCGGCTCCCAGTCCAAATCCGAACAGTTCATCTGCTTCGGTGCTTTTGGCAGTCAGCATGATAACAGGAAGCTTGGAGTGCCGGCGTATATGTCTGAGAGTTTCCCATCCGTCCACACCGGGCATCATAACATCCAATATTATCAAAGAAAGCGAATCGCCTGCCGTATTAAATATCTCAATAGCCTGTTGTCCGTTTTCTGCTTCTACTACACCATATCCCTGCCTTTTTAAGAAGTCCGAGACCAGTCTTCTCATTCTTTCTTCATCGTCAGCAAGTAATATCTTTATCATTAAGCAGCCTCCTTCCGGATTACCTGGTTAATTATCAAATAATTATATATAAAATTATAATAATCATTTGTGAACATTAGGTGAACATTCCAAAAATCAGATTTGATTATATGCAAAAACCGGCTTTAAGAGCAAACTCTGAAAACCGGTCCAGTTATCCCATTAATATAAAATTCCGAATAAATTTTTGTACCTATTGCCGGATTACTTGGCGGGTGAAGCTTTTCTTTCTCTCAAAAAGGTAATCACTCCAGGTAATAGAGATATAAATATGATAGCCAGTATAACGAGACTGAAATTATTTTCAACAAACGGAATTTTTCCAAAAAAGAAACCCGCAAACGAGAATATGGCAACCCATGAAATACCGCCGATAACATTATAGCTTAAGAATTTTGAATAATTCATAGAACCCATCCCAGCCACAAAAGGAGCAAATGTTCTTATGATAGGTATAAATCTTGCAATTATTATGGTCTTGCCTCCATATTTCTCATAAAAATTTTGTGTCTTTATCAAATATTCTTTTTTTAGGAATCTGGCATTATCCTTACTGAATAATTTAAGACCAAAAAATTTGCCTATATGATAATTGCAGGTGTCTCCGAGAATAGCTGCCAGCATCAATACTGCAATTATTGCCGGGAAATTAAGTTCTCCGCTTTTTGCCAGATTTCCAATCACAAATATCATTGAGTCACCGGGTAAAAAAGGTGTAAATACCAGACCTGTTTCACAGAAAATTACTATAAACAGGAAAAGGTATGTCCACATTCCAAAGTCTCTTGCTATCTGGGTTAGATGTACATCCAAATGCATTACAAAATCAATGAATTGAAATATTAAGTTCATAATCAGCCTCTTAAATATATTTATGCAATTACATGCATTTATTTGAATACCAATAAAATTAATCAAACACCCAAACCGTTGAAACCTTTGAAATAAAATGCTTGAAGGCACATATTCACCTGGAAGGCGATGGCTTAAACGTAACTGACTTAATGACTATTCTATTAGGTAATCTTTTCATATATACTTACAATTTAACCTAAAAGTCTGAATATGTACACCCTTTCAGTGCAAATTTAAGATTTGCTTAATAAATTACAGACATATTTCCCGTATAAGTTATAAGTTAACTTGTTGTGCCAGTTAATTTGTCTCTCAACTTTGAAGTTAGGAAGAATGAATAAAATTTCAACACTTTTTTTAATAACCTCTATTGACAATGTATATCTCGGCGTGAGGTCTGTGATTTTT
>JAEVZU010000155.1 GCA_023392075.1 Bacillota bacterium
AGGATGAGACTGACTCCCCATGTGGCAAGCAGGCTGTCCAGCGGCCTTCCGTACAACCTTTTTATAATGGATATTTCAAGCAGATATCCCACCAGCGCTGCTACCACAAAAGCACCCGGCAGAGCGAAAATATAATATAAGCTGAAAATGCTCTTATCAAAATACCGTATGAATATATTCTGAATAACATAAGTAACGTAAGCTCCGATCATGATCAGTTCGCCGTGTGCCATGTTAATGATTTTCATAAGCCCGAAGGTAATAGCAAGACCCAGCGCGGCCAGCATCAAAATGGAACTTACGCTTACACCGTTAAAAATCTGCAGTAGATATGTGCTCACTAAACAGTCAACCTCCTTAATGAAAGACTCTTATTGACCCGTTATGATAAATTAATTTTATTGCTTTCCGTAATGTATTAATTGCTGCTGGCTCTGTAAACAGATTTAAACCAGGGATGCATCCATAGTGCGCGAGTCCGGCATTCATTAATGATAAGCCCGGTTAGAAGAGCTTGCTTGAAATTTGTAGGCTTACCACAAGTACATCAGCCGGCAAATTGACACGATGTCAATTTGATGCAACATGCCGAGCCCACGACGGGCGAGTTGTTGCGCCGGCTAAGATGTGCTTTGGGGTAAGACATACTATTTCATGCAAGAACTTCGTGGGCAACCCATTTAGGTAAGTTTGCGCCGAAGTACAATAACACTAATTGCTTAGTCCTTTTGCCCAATCATAGGATTTCAGGTATGGATCAGGTTTTACACTTTCAGCGGTACTCCAGATCTCCTTTATAAGTCCGTCAGGCTGAACTTCACCTATCCTGACAGGCTTCCAGAGGTGCTGATTTTCACCTTCGATTTTTACGGTTCCTTCGGGAGCCTTGAATTCAAGCCCTTTTGCAGCTTCCTTAACTTTTGCGACCTCTGTTGATCCGGCCTTTTTAACAGCCTCCGCCCACAGATATACATTTATGTATGCTGCTTCTATAGGGTCATCCGTTACTCTGTCGGAACCGTATTTAGCCTTGTACTTTTCAACAAAAGCCTTGTTTTCAGGAGTATCTGTTGTTTGATAATAGTTCCAGGATACAAGGTGACCTGCCATATTATCTGCACCTATACCCCTTATCTCCTCTTCGGCAACACTCACCGAGCAGGTTGTAAGGTCTTTTGAAGTTATGCCCGAAGCCTTTAACTCCTTGAAAAATGCTACATTGCTGTCACCGTTGAGAGTGTTGAAAACGACGTCGGGTTTGGCAGCCTTGATCTTGTTTACAATTGTGCTGTAGTCAGTATGCCCCAGTGGAGTATACTCTTCTGCAATCAATTCACCGCCCTGGGCAGCCAGCTGCGCCTTTATGATTTTATTTGCCGTTCTCGGGAATACGTAATCCGACCCCAGCAGGAAGAATTTTTTACCCTTGTTTTGCAGAAGCCACTCTACAGCCGGGACAATCTGTTGGTTTGGAGCAGCTCCCGAATAGAAAATATTCGGAGAGGATTCCATTCCTTCATATTGGACCGGATACCACAGAAGCCCGTTATTTTCCTCAAATACCGGCAAGACGGCTTTTCTGCTTGCCGAAGTCCAGCAGCCGAATACTGTTGCCACCTTGTCATTCTGTAAAAGTTTCTTTGCCTTTTCTGCAAACTTCGGCCAGTCGGATGCGCCGTCTTCAACAACAGGCTCGATTTTCTTTCCCAATACTCCGCCTGCCGCATTAATCTCTTCTATTGCCATCATTTCAGCATCCTTAACCGATACTTCACTGATAGCCATTGTTCCGCTCAAGGAATGAAGTATTCCTACCTTGATGGTATCCCCTGAAGCTGTTTCAGTTGATGAGGCCGCTGCTTCGGATGAAGCCGCCGCCGAGGAGGATGCGCTTGTTCCGGTTGAGGTACTGCTGCCGCAGCCTCCCAGCAATGCGGATAATGCAATTGATATACTTAAGCCAAGTGCCAGCCATTTCTTTTTCATAATTTGGACCACCTTTCCGAATTGGATATTTTTGAGTGTTAAGAATAATTAATACATACAATTTATGGCCATAAACGTATAATCTCTTTGCTGCAGCTGCCGTTAATCCCCAATGAACAGCGTTATTGGCATTCCTGGACGGATTAAACAAAAAACGCTATAAGTTATGGATTTACGGCAGACATCAGGTCTGCGCGCAAGATCTCATTTCTCATAGCGCCTTAGCTACTAAATCAAGTTAAATTTTATAAACTCCGGTTTCATATACCGTCGTGTTCCTTACACATTAATAATACAGTCATATGTAAAATTTAAAAACACCAAAAAAAAGTAAATTTACCCCTCAAATCTGCAATTCTGAAATTTTAAAATTGCATTTCTTGTATTCCGTGGGTGTCAGTCCCGTATAATTTTTAAACAGTGCTGAAAAATAATCAGTCTTTTTATATCCAAGTTTTTCACTTATTTCATAATTCCTGTAGTCCCCTGCTACAATTAGATATTTTGCATGTTCCATCTTTATTTTGGTCACATAATCATTGAAATTGCATGCCACCTTCTGCTTAAAAAGCTTGCCCACGTAATCCTTGCTTATATGCACCTCATTGGCTATAATTTCCAAATTTATTTCCTTTTCTATATTGTCAATTACACACTGGCATATCTTTCTGATTAAGCTGTCAGGATGATTGAGCTGATATTTGCGGACTTTCTCCATTATTTCACCAAGTCCTTCCATAAACTCAAAGCCTATGGCTTCGATTCCGGTCAATTCCTTTATATGTGAAAAGTCAGTTGTTCCCTCAATTTTGGCGAGCCAGGGAAACTTTTCGTCAATTTTTGTCCGGATATTGAATAGCAGTGTATTAGCCAGAACCCGTACTTTTGCGGCATCACAGTCATAAAGTGTACATATTTCAGCAAACGCTTCCTTTGCTGTATTCTTAAGCTCTGTGTCGGCATTTATTATTTGTGAAATAATCAGTTTTTCATGCTCACCAGGGTAATAGGCTTTGTTATCCCCTTCATGGACATTTTCGAAATTATTAATTCTTTCTTCCTGCTCCTTTTTGGCAGCTATATAGACTTTCGCTCTTGTTAAAATGTCCGACAAGGCCGCTTCTTCGAGAGGTTTTGTCATATATTCAAACACCCCGTATCTTATGCCCTGTTTTGCAAACTGAAAATCACTGTGTGTGCTTAAAAATATTACACAGGTATCAAGGTTTTGGGTTCTCAACTCCTGGATAAATTCTATCCCATCCATACCCGGCATTTTGATATCGGTTATTATAAGCTCATACCTGGTTTCAGCCAGCTTCTGCAAGGCCTCTTTTCCGTCACAGGCCTCTCCTCCTATAAAAAAACCGCATTGCTCCCAGTTTTTAAACCTTTTAAGCATATATAAAGTTGCAAGATCGTCATCAACAATCATTACCCTGTACATTTCCAATTTAACCTCCAAGCCATCCCTCTTCAAATATTAATTAAACGTTCGCACTAATCATGTTCAGACAAATTTCAGCCTGTTCAAAATTAAACGCCGCAATGGACTTCTTAAGTTCCAGATAGGTACTCTCGTCAATGTTCTCCCTGATAATCCTGTGGTTTTCCTCAAAGTAATCTTTTGCATCAGAGTCGGCAATGGCCACATAATTATGAAGATTTATAATGATTTCAGGGAAACTGCCCTCAGTTTTCACTGAATCCTTGTGACCTCCGCCCGTTTGACTGCCGATATAACCGGCAGCCTCATCACACAGCCTGTGAAGTCCTGCACTGATATCAATTATCAGCTTCTGAATCTGCTCATCAAACCTGTCTCCTTTTATGGTTCCTTCCAGGTCCTTACAAAGTTCGAACAACCTGGCTGCACCAAGATTTCCTGTCAAACCCTTGAGCTTGTGAACCATATCTCCCATTGCAGCAAAATTTTTTGTTTCGAACAGTGATTGTATTTGCTCTCCATCCCATCTGTGCCCATCAACAAATTGCTTGAGGATTCCGGCATATTTTTTTCCGTTTCCTCCCAGCTTTGCCGCTCCCATTTCAAAAACGGAATATGCCGGTTCATAACCGTAAATATCCTTATGTGCAGCATCGTAAATATAAGCGGGCTCTGCTGCCCCGCCGTCACCGGTGCCAGTAACCTTTTTTATCATCCTTGAAAGTTCGGCGGGGTACAAAGGTTTTGTTAAAAATCCATTCATCCCTGCCAACTTTGCCTTTTCCTCAACACCGTCAACCGCGTCGGCGGTTAGAGCAATTATCACGGTATTTCTTCCTGTTTCAAGCACCCTTATGTTTTTGGTGGTTTCATAACCATCCATATCAGGCATACGTATATCCATAAGTATAACATCAAACAAATTTTCTTTTACCAGTTCTATTGCAGCGCTTCCGCTTGCAGCGGTATATGTCTGGAAACCCAGAACCTTCAATATTTCTCCTGTCATCTGCAGGTTGATATCATTATCCTCCACCAATAGTATCTTCCTGTTTGCAAAAGCTCTGTCTGCAAGGTTTTTTTCCATTTCCTCCTGGAGCAGTGCCTTACCGGCAACTACCGCAAACTGCCCGGTAAATATAAAACAGGAGCCCCTTCCCTCTTCGCTTTCAACACTTATTGCCCCCTTCATCAATTCGGCTATGCTTTTGCTGATTGCCAGGCCGAGACCTGTGCCTCCATATTTTCTCGTTGTTGAAGCATCACCCTGTGTAAAATGATCAAAAATAATTTTTTGCTGTTCTTCCGGTATTCCTATACCGGTGTCTTTTACACTTATAGAGGCGATTATCAGGTCATCCTCCAGGGCTGTGTAATCCAGACTGATGGTTATTGAACCCTTTTCGGTAAATTTTATGGCATTTGACAGCAGATTCAGCATTACCTGCTTTACCCTGGTAACATCACCAGACAGCACCCCGGGAATACGGTCATTTATATTCAGACTTAGTTCAAGTCCTTTTCTCGCAGCTTCCACACCCACCATACCGTATATATCCTGAACTGCCTTTACTATGTCAAAATTGACCTCCTCCAGAAGCATTTTTCCTGCCTCGATTTTTGAAAAATCCAGTATACCGTTGATCAAACCCAATAAATTATTTGCAACCATCCCGATCTTATCACTGTATTCTTTTTGTCTTGCCTCAAGATATGTATCGTTAAGCAGAAACTGATAGCCTATTATGGTGTTCAACGGTGTCCTTATCTCATGGGACATACCGGCCAGAAATTCACTTTTTGCATTATTTGCAAGTTCGGCCTCTTCTTTTGCCGCTCTCATGGTTTTTTCCGCTTCCATTCTCTTCTGAAGCTCATGGTGAAAGGAAAAATACAGTTCATTAAAGGTATTTGCCAGCTGCTGCAGCTCCAGTGTTCCTTCCGGATTGAGGCTGAACTTGTCGTCCTCAAAGGAAAATTTTCTTAGCAGCTTGGTATAACCGTTTATGGGGTTGGTAACGTATTTAAAAAGAGTGCTTATCAGTACGGCTATGGCACCGATTATTATCAGGGCCAGTACTATCTGCACGACAGCAGCCGTTGATGTGGCATCCCTTGCCGCTTCCAGCTCGTTTTCCAGGCGTGCGTTCATAACCTCCTGAAATTTGGCTATGGGATCCATGATGTCTTTCTTGTCGGAGTCATATTGGGAATCAAACATTATTTCTCTGGCCTTATTAAGTTTTTCAGCACTACCAAGTTTCTTATCCTCAGTCTCCAGCCCGAAGGACGCCACCTCGGGTACCATCTCCTTCTCGGGAACCTTCAAAGCCTCCAGTACCAGCCTCATGGATCTTCTTTCGGTATTTACAAGGGCATCGGAATGCTGCTTTGCATTTGCCAGCAGTTCCAGCTCTTCTTCGGGAGATTCCAGCTCCCTTACCTTCAAAATTACCTTATCCCTTGTCTGCGTATCATTGATCTCCTCCCAATATCTCTGAAGGTGCACTATATCGGTAGTGATGGCATATTTACGCGCCTCATCGGTCAAATAATCGGAAGCGTCTGCCAGATCCATACCCAGCTGTTTGAATTCCATCCTCCGCCGTTCGGCCTCCTGCTCTAACTCAATACTGGAGCGCATATAAACTATACTTCCTATAAGTAAAACAGATATTAAAAAAAATATTCCAAGTATAAGACTGCTTATTGTAGATTGTTTGATTGCTATCTGAGATTTCAAGCGGATCACCTCCTGCCGCTTACATACTTCCGGGTCAAGAAATTTGCTTCGCAAATCCGCTTCACGACCACTTGGATACTATGCCTATGCTACGAAAATTTTCTTGCAGCGCCTCATCACTGTTCCAAAACTTATAAATTCCTATACCCTAAGAAATACGCAAAAAAGCGCTCAAGTCAATGCAAATGTGCAATAACCTGGCGCCGTTGCCGTTCTGCTTTTTAATTATATTAATTATACAAGCTTCAGAATTTCCTGTCGACTATTTTAATTAATTATTATAAAATGTTTTACATGGTTTTATTTCCTGCATCGACCAAAACCGATTATATTACTGAGGAGACTGTATTAAATGAACAGCAGCGGCGCAATTGATAAATACGAAATCCTGATAGTTGACGATACTCCCGAACAGATTGAAATGGCCATGCTGGTATTAAAAAGCAACAATTACAAAGTCCGCGTTGCCACAAAGGGTGAAACGGCACTTAAACTGCTGGAACGGCAAAAGCCGGATTTGATCCTTCTGGATATTTTTATGCCTGAAATAGACGGGTTTGAACTGTGCAGAATTATAAAGCAAAATGATGATTTTAAAAACATACCTATTATATTTTTGACTTCAAGTGACGACGAACAGAGTATAAAGAAAGGTTTTGATTCAGGTGCACAGGATTATGTGACCAAACCCTTCAACACGACAGAACTGCTTGCCAGAGTAAAAACTCATATCAAGCTTAAAGAACAGACCGAATCTCTATATCTTGCAAACAGGGAGCTTGACAGCTTTTGCTATTCCATAGCCCACGACCTTAAGGCCCCGCTCCTGTCAATCAGCAAGCTCATAGAATATCTTTCCCTTGATTACCATGATAAATTGGGAGATGACGGAAACAGCCTGATAAACAACATACAAAAAAAGTCCACCGAGCTTACGGCAATCATAAACCACCTTCTGGAATTCTCCCGGATGTGTGAAATGGATATGAAGCTGGAACCAATAAATCTAAATACTTTGATACAAAGTGTCTTTGACGAACTTATGCTGGCTCAGCCTGATCGGACAGTGGTACTGGATATGCCCAGGCTTCCTGAAATAACCGGTGACAGCATCATGCTCAGAATACTTGTAACCAACATATTGTCAAATTCACTTAAATACTCCGCCCGGCGGCAGCGGGCCGAGATATCTGTTGAATACACCGGGCACCGGCATGATTATGTATTTTGCATAAGAGACAACGGAGCCGGTTTTGATATGAAATACTCCGCAAGGCTTTTCCAGGTGTTTCAAAGGCTGCATTCCTCAAAAGAGTTTGAAGGCTCGGGAGTGGGGCTGTCCATATGCCAGAGGATATTAAAGCGGCATAACGGAAAGGCCTGGATGACAGGTGAAGTGGAAAACGGAGCTTCCTTCTACTTTAGTTTCCCGAAAGCCGTTAATTAAATACTCGTCCAATTTCTTAACAAAAAAAACTCCAACCTACCTTCTCACACTAAGTTGGAGCCTGCGGGCATCAGCACTGACACCCTAACACGATTAAGAGGAATGTTTAAATTCATTCCATTGGCAACTATATATAAAATGCAGTTATGGGACCGCATCTTATACCAAACTGACAGACAAAAAAGGCGCACAAGTATTTTATAACTTGGCGCCCATGCCTTTTTAAAAGTTGAGTTTATCTTTATTGTAGCTCTATTACACTTTAAAT
This sequence comes from Bacillota bacterium, assembly GCA_023392075.1. Classification (GTDB taxonomy): domain Bacteria; phylum Bacillota; class Clostridia; order Acetivibrionales; family DSM-1351; genus Ruminiclostridium. Next base: position 7,892 of record JAEVZU010000155.1, read on the forward strand.
GCAATTTCTTTTCAATTTTTTCAGCAATCTTGTGCTGGAGACTAACTTACGAGGCTTCGGCCTCTTCAAACTGGCTGTTGTACAGTGCGGCATAGAAACCGCCGGAAGACAGCAGCTCTTCATGTGTACCCTGCTCTACAATATCACCGTTTTTCATTACAAGTATCAAATCCGCATCTCTGATAGTAGAAAGTCTGTGTGCTATGATAAAGCTTGTTCTGTTTTTCATCAGATTTTCCATAGCCTTTTGTATAAGAACCTCGGTTCTGGTATCGACTGAGCTTGTTGCTTCGTCAAGTATCAGGATCTTCGGATCTGACAGTATTGCACGGGCAATGGTCAAAAGCTGTTTCTGACCTTGTGACACGTTGCTGGCCTCTTCATTGAGAACCATATTATATCCATCAGGCTGTGTCTTTATAAAGTGGTGGGCATGTGCGGCTTTTGCAGCCTGAATAACCTCTTCATCAGTGGCATCAAGCCTTCCATAACGGATGTTTTCCATTATTGTACCGTTAAACAGCCAGGTATCCTGAAGCACCATGCCGAACATGTCTCTTAAGTCATTTCTCTTGAAGTCCATTGAATTTATACCATCGATAAATATATCTCCGCTGTTGAGATCATAGAAACGCATCAGCAGTTTTACAATAGTAGTTTTTCCCGCCCCGGTCGGCCCTACAATGGCCACTCTCTGACCTGGTCTGATCTTGGCGGAAAAATCATTGATGATTATATTTTCAGGATTGTATCCAAAGTGGACATTTTTAAATTCAACCTCACCCTTGACATTTTGAGTACTTGCGGGTTTTTCAGCATCTTTTGGCTCTTCCTCTTCACCAAGGAACGCAAAAACTCTCTCCGCAGCCGCAGCTGTGGACTGGAGAATGTTTGCAACCTGTGCTGCCTGCCCGATGGGCTGTTGAAAGTTTCTTACATACTGAATGAAAGAAACGATATCACCAACCTGTATGGTACCTTTAATTGTCAGCCAGCCGCCGAGTATGGTTACAAGCACATAGCCTATATTTCCGATGAAACCCATGATAGGGAACATCATACCTGAGAGGAACTGTGATTTCCAGGCCGATTTATGCAGCTGGTCGTTAATGCTGTCAAACTTGTCTACAGCCCTTTTCTCTCCGTTAAAAGCTTTCATTATGCTGTGACCGCTGAAGATTTCTTCAACATGTCCATTTACCTGACCAAGGGATTCCTGCTGGGATTTAAAGTATTTTTGTGACTGCTTGACAATTATTCCGATGAATATTATTGACAGAGGAATGATGGTCACTGAAACCAAAGTCATCATCCAGCTGATTGTCAGCATCATTACAAGTACTCCAATGAGTGTTGTAAAAGAGGTTATCATCTGGAACAGACTCTGGTTTAAAGTCTGGCTCACAGTATCAACATCGTTTGTAACCCTTGACAATACCTCTCCGTGTGTCATCCTGTCAAAGTATTTGAGCGGCATGCGGTTTATTTTCTCGGCAATCTCTCTTCTGAGGTTGTAGGATATCTTCTGGGCCACCCCGGACATTATATAACCCCCGACAAATGAAAACAAAGAGCTTGCAGCATACAATACAATCAAATATATTAATGTCTTTCCAATAAAATCAAAATCTATTGAACCGCCGGCAGCTTTGCCGATCAGTCCTTCATAAAGCTTTGTTATTGCATCGCCGAGGATTTTCGGACCTCTTATTCCTACGATTACGCTTCCAATGGCAAATATAAATACAACTATTATACGTGGTATGAATGGCTTTATATATGTTAGCAGCTTTTTCATAGTGCCCTTGAAATCTTTGGGCTTCTCCGCTTTCATACCCATTTGGCCGCCGCCCATTGGTCCACGTCCTCCCTTTCTGGAGGCATGGTGTTTTACATTTTCATTTTTACTCATGCCAATTCCTCCTTTGACAGCTGTGACAAAGCTATCTGCTGGTAAACCTCGCAGTTTGCAAGGAGTTCTCTGTGTGTGCCCATTCCGACAATCCTGCCTTCATCCAGAACCAGGATCTTATCAGCATTCATAACGGTACTGATTCTCTGAGCAACAATTAATGCCGTAACACCTTGAGTTTTTGATTTCAGGGCTTTTCTCAAAGCCGCATCCGTCTTATAGTCCAGTGCCGAGAAGCTGTCGTCAAAAATGAATATCTCTGGCTTTTTAACCAGGGCTCTTGCAATTGACAGTCTCTGCTTCTGACCGCCGGATACATTTGTACCGCCCTGTGCTATTTCTGTTTTATAACCGTCTTCTTTTTCGCTGATAAATTCCGTTGCCTGGGCAATATCTGCCGCAAGCTTCAGATCTTCTTCAGTTGCCGCTTCCAACCCATATCTCAGGTTACTTTCAATCGTACCCGAGAAAAGAATTCCTTTTTGAGGGACATAACCGATTCTTTCCCGTAATTCCTTCTGCGGCACTTCTTTTATATCAACACCGTCAACCAGTATCTGACCTGCAGTAACATCGTAGAAACGAGGGATAAGGTTTATAAGTGTTGATTTACCGCTTCCGGTACTCCCTATGAATGCCACGGTCTCACCCGGCTCTGCTGTAAAATCGATACCTGAAAGTACTTCATCCTCGGCTCCCGGATATTTGAAGGCCACATCCCTGAATTCAACCTTACCTTTTAGACTCTTATTAAACTCTTTATTGCTTTTAGGATCCAGTATGGAGCCCTTCGTATTGATTACCTCTGCTATACGGTTAATTGATACCGACGCACGGGGCAGTGTAATCGAAACCATTGAAATCATAAGGAAAGCAAATATGATCTGCATTGCATACTGCATGAACGCCATCATATTACCAACCTGCATGTTTCCCATATCCACCTGGTGTGAACCTACCCACACTATCAACAGTGTTACTCCGTTGAGTATGAGCATCATTAACGGAAACATTGCCGTCATTATCCTGCTTACAAAGAGATTTGTATTTGTTAAGTCGGCATTGGCCTTCTCAAATTTCTCTTCTTCCTTCTTCTGTGTACCGAAGGCTCTGATTACCAGCATACCTGTCAGGGACTCACGTGTAACCAGGTTCAGCTTGTCGATAAGCTTCTGTATACTCCTGAACTTTGGAATTGCCACAGCAAACATTACAAGCACCAGACTGAGAATTGCAAGTACTGAAACGCCTATTACCCAGGACATGGAGGTGTCGGTGTTCATGGCTTTCAGGAAACCTCCTATTCCAAGGATTGGAGCGTAAAATACCAGTCTCAGGAACATTACCATAAACATCTGCACCTGCTGAATATCATTTGTACATCTGGTTATAAGCGATGAGGTCGAGAACTTGTCAAATTCGGTATTTGAAAATTCAACAACATTTTCAAATACGTTCCTTCTGAGACTTTTGCCAAGACCCGCAGAAACTCTGGCTGCCAGCAATCCGACAAGTACTGCGGCAATCATGCCTACGAGTGCAACACCAAGCATTTTCAACCCGGCCAGAAGAATATAGTCCGACTGCATTTTTCCTGTATCCCTGCCAAGAGCTTCGTATTCACCCTTTACATAGACTACGGCACCCTGGCTTACGATACTGCCCGGCATTGACTCAAATTTCTTATCGATTGCACTCTGCATGTTCTTAAGCTGCTCCGGAGGCAATTTGGCCAAAAGTGCAAAAGGATCGGTGTCCTTCGGAAGCTGTGCCAGACTCTTTGAAAACTCATCATTACCTGCACTGCCGGCCTCCTGAAAGGCTGCAATACCTTTTGTTTCCAATGTGTAGGCCATCAATTCGGGCTTGCCTAAAACTGCAATCAATTTATCGGTAGTTTCCTTGTCAATGTCATTGAGCTTATATACATCGTTGTTTTTTATCTCAGGATATTTTTTTGAGTACCTGTCTAAATCAGCCTGAGAGATATTAGACTTTTCGATCAGCGTGTAATTGTCGAGTACCAGCTTTTTATCCGTATCATTCATGAAAAAGGTCAGTTTATCTATTTCGCCTTTTCTGATTATATTCGGAACTGCATTTTCAATACCATTTTGTTGAATACCTACATTAACAATATTGGACATATAGTCGGGAAGTGACAAGTCACATACCGCCTGTAAAAGTAAAAAAGCAATTATTCCAATAATGGCTGCAACATGCGGTTTCAAGTGTTTCAATATTTTACCCATGAATTACTCCTTCCTTCTTTAAAGCAGCAAAATTTGTAGTAGTCTGTAACATATCATTTCAAGTCAAAGACCATTAATTTTCAAGAACTCATTTAATTATAAATACATAACTATTATATGTCAATAATAATTTTGATTGTATAATTATTATGAATAGTGTATAATAATTATGTCAAATAAATTGCCGGTATGATGTCTACCTAGTATATATACAGGTAGTATTGCCACTTATATGACAAGATAAAGACTAACTATAATATACGCTGAACTTGTTATTAAGTCTTGTTAAAATTATATGATTTTTGTCATTAACGGAAAGGGAGTTTTAGAGATGTTTACCAAGGAAACTTTGATTGAAATATCAAACAACATGTTTTTTTTGTTCCTGTCATTAAATCATAAAATGATAAACCGGAACATTATGTTAAGAGGACTATCTGTTCCGCCTTCACATATTAAGGTAATTTTCTATCTGACCACCAACGGACCCAGTCCCGTTTCGAAAATTGCCAATGACCTGGTTATATCAAAGCCTAATATGACACCCATTATCGATAACCTGATCACTGAAGGGTATGCTGTCAGATATGACGACCCGAACGACAGGCGAATAATTAACATCAAGGCCACTGAAAAAGCCTTTAACTTTTTAAAGCAGAAAAAACAGGAGATAGTTCAATCGGTATCAGAAAAAATTTCAGTTCTGGGTGAAGAGGATATTGAAGCATTAAAGGCCTTAATTCCGCAATTGACCGAGATCCTTGGAAAGATAAAGTAATAATATTTTCTTGACTCTCCTTATAACAGGAACTATAATATATGGTAATACATTAATTTAATAGCGTCGGATGATTGATGGAGGAGAGTTCCTTTGCAGGGCAAAGGGCACCGAAGGAGTAGCACTCTCAGGTAAAAAAGGACTTCATCAGGACGGATCTCTGGAGAGACCAATGTTGGCGCCGAAGGGGCAATACGGATGATTCCGTCAATCTCTCAGGCAAAAGGACAGAGTGTGCATTATAACTATTTTCATAATAGTTTTATTTTGCGTTTCTTTGCAATTCAGAGGTCAAATCACACAGATTTGGCCTTTAAATATTTATACAATAAATAAAGGAGTGTTTTTATGAACAGAGTTTATAATTTTTCTGCAGGCCCTTCAATGCTGCCGGAACCTGTTTTGGCAAAAGCTGCTGAAGAAATGTTAAATTACAATGGTACAGGCATGTCCGTGATGGAAATGAGTCACAGGTCAAAAGTGTACACTTCCATAATTGAAAATGCTGAAAGTCTCCTTCGTAAACTTATGAAAATAGACGATTCCTATTCGGTATTATTTGTACAGGGCGGAGCTTCAACCCAGTTTTCCATGGTTCCAATGAACCTTTTCGGTAAATATAAAAAGGCTGATTTTATTAATACCGGAAACTGGTCAAAAAAGGCCATTTCCGAAGCAAAACTGTATGGTTCGGCAAATGTAATCGCTTCTTCCGAAGAAGCCAAATTCACATATATACCTGAAGAATATGAGCTTTCGGAAGATATTGACTACGTTCATATCACCAGTAACAACACACTGGAGGGCACACGCTTTGTGAACTTCCCTGAAACCGGCAATATACCTCTTGTTGCCGATATGTCGAGTGAAATAATGTCCAGGGAAATTGATGTTAACAGCTTTGGAGTTATTTATGCCGGCGCTCAGAAAAACCTCGGTCCGGCCGGACTTACCATAGTAATAGTAAAAAACGGCTTGATAGGCAAACATCTGGACATTACGCCTACCATGATGAGATATGAAACACATGCAAAAGAAAAATCCATGTATAATACTCCTCCCTGCTACAGCATCTATGTTGCAGGCCTTGTATTCAAGTGGCTCGACGACATGGGCGGTGTTAAAACCATTGAAAAAATAAATAATGAAAAAGCTGCTATCCTCTATAATTTCCTTGATGAATCAAAAATGTTTTTAAACAAGGTAAACAAAAAGGACAGATCTTTGATGAACATACCTTTCACAGCTCCGACAGACGAACTGAATGAAAAGTTCATAAAGGAAGCCGAACAGGCAGGTCTCAGCACTCTGCGCGGTCATCGTCTCATTGGCGGCATGAGAGCCAGTATTTACAATGCAATGCCTGTTGAAGGTGTTATAAAGCTGATTGAGTTCATGAAGAAATTTGAGCTGGAAAACAAATAATTGCATGGAAGGATGAATAACTATGTACAAGATACAAATGTTGAATAAAATTGCCAATTGCGGACTAGATCTGCTGCCCGCCGAAAACTACGAAATTTCCTCCGGGGAAGCCAATCCCGACGGTATACTGGTAAGAAGTTCAAACATGCTGGAGATGGAAATCCCCAAAAATCTCAAGGCTATTGCCAGAGCAGGTGCGGGAGTAAACAATATTCCCATTGAAAAATGTACTGAAAAGGGAATAGTAGTTTTCAACACACCAGGTGCAAACTCCACAGGAGTTAAAGAACTGGTTATTGCCTCTCTCCTGCTTGCTTCAAGAAAAATCACCAAGGGTATTGAATGGGCACAAACCTTGAAGGGCAAGGGTGATGAAGTTCCAAAGCTTGTTGAAAAGGGAAAGTCCCAGTTTGAAGGTCCGGAAATCATGAATAAAAAAATAGGCGTTATCGGCCTGGGTGCTATAGGCGTAATGGTGGCTAATGACTGTATATCCCTGGGCATGGAGGTTATGGGATATGATCCGTATATTTCGGTAAAGGCTGCATGGGGATTGTCAAGCTCGGTTATCAGAGCTACCAGTCTGGATCATCTCCTGTCCACCTGTGACTATGTAACAATTCATGTACCTCTGACCAATGAAACAAAAAATACTCTGAATAAAGAAAAATTTGAAATCATGAAAAAGGGTATTAGAATAATAAACCTTGCCAGAGGCGGACTGGTATCAAATCAGGATTTGCTGGAAGCCATCGGCAACGGCACCGTTGCCTGCTATGTAACCGACTTCCCCGAGGATGAACTTCTTGGCATTGATGAAATTATTACAATACCTCATCTTGGTGCCTCTACCCCTGAATCAGAGGAAAATTGCGCAGTTATGGCTGTCAATCAGATAAGAGACTATCTGGAAACAGGTATGATTAAAAACTCCGTGAACTTCCCTGACTGCGACATGACACCCACCGACAAAACAAGGATAATCACTGTTCACCGCAACATTCCCAACATGATAGGTCAGATGACAACCATCCTTGCTGCTAATAAGATCAATATTGCAGATATGCTGACACGACACAAGGATACTATCGGCTATAACGTAATTGATATCGAAGGTGATCTGAATGAGGAAGTTATAGAAAAAATAAGAGCTATTGACGGAGTTAAGACAGTCAGAGTCATATCATAGAATTAAGCCGTTATAATTCATAAAAAGGAGCCGTCGCAATAGTTATTTAGTGCGACGGCCCCACTTTTTTGTTTATATATTGTAGTGTTTAATAACTTGATTTATCTTTTTCAACAAACTTAACTTCTAAATATTTAAATATCGCTAGAAGCAGTTCACATACAACCTTCCATAGAACTAAATAGAATATAAATATGGCAATCCCAGCCAATATACCAACGTAGATATTTCCAGTTTCCTGTGTTACTTTTATACTGCCTGTTGATGATATGGTCTTATTAAAAGCAACTGATGAATATATAAATTTACCAAATTCATAAGAAAAATAAATAATTGGGATAAATCCAACAATGAACAAATTCAAGATTGTTTTTTTTATAGAGGTCTTCCCAAGACGAAAAAAGCTACTCAACATACAAAATCCTTTCCAAATATTACTAAATCGGTATTATAAGATGGCTATTTCTTATGCATTAGAATCTCTGCTATACGTTACATATCTGTATGGTTCATAGAACATTCCTGTTTCTTGCCATTCTATTTTCCTAGAACTACCATTTACATAGTAACAAGTCTGAGTATACACCCCACCATTATCATACCAGTCTATGTAAAAACTTCTTGTGTTATAACTGGATGATTCTGGCGGCCCAGTAAATACCCAAGAATGGGTATAAGTTTTTGATTGGCTCGCGGTAATCCCCAAATCTGTCGCAGATGCCGAACCACTAATACTGGCAGAATTTGTGAATTCCTCCGAAGAACTAAATGAGTATGTTTCACCCTTGGCAACAGATGTAACAAAGCTAGTATCATAAAAGAAATTCCTTCCAGAATAAGTCTTTGTTGTTACAATGTCAAAATAGGGCAATGCAGTTGCTGACATAGATTCTTCGGGAATAGCAGGATTTCCAACTTCATATATGATTATTTGCCCATCATTCGTAGGGTCTTTTTCAATGATGTTTTTAATCATACCTTCAGTTACTTTGCCTTTTGCTTTATCCTCAATAATAACAGAATAATCTTTGTCATCAACACTTATTATAGCTTGATTAGCTGTTATTACCTTGGATTTACTTACATCAATACCACTTGGTGCGCTTGTTGTTTAAAAGAACTAGAACCTGCTAAAACTAAACTTAGTACCATGCTTACGAAGAAAACCAATCTTTTGTTCTTCATACAATTTACCTCCATGTTGAAATAATTTATGAATTTGTACAAATCGTATATATCATACCATCATTTCCATAAAATTACAACCTCTTTGAAATAAGAACCAAATAAAAGAGAGCTGCCTCTCAATAGAATTTTAGTTTCTATTTTGAGACAGCCCCTTTTATTTTGTTTTTAAGCTCTCAAGTTTTGGAGTTAATTTTTCGATCATACCCTTAGGAGCTTTCTCTTTAAACATTTTCAAGCACAATTCCTCGGTCACTACCTTGACATTATTTTTAACTAACCAATCTTCAATTTCATGTTTAACCAAACCTGAAAAAATTGAAGGAACAGCATCCATGACCAGAGCAAACATTTTTTTGCTGTTGCCCTCCCAGGTTAAAGTCTCCAGAACAGAACTTCTCATATATTGCCTCCTAAATTTTACAAGTAAGTTTATAGGATATCATTACATCTTATGGCAATAATATGAAATTGGTTCATCTTTTCATAAAAAAAAATAAGGCTGTTGAAAACTAAAACTTTTTTTAAATGTTAAAAGGGGCTATTAAATCTTCAAAAGTGTCTCTCCGTCTTATCAATACTGCTTCCCCGTTCTCCTTTATCATTACCTCTGCCGGGCGCAGTCTCATATTGTAGTTTGAACTCATAGCAAAACCGTAGGCACCTGCATCCATGATTCCAAGTATGTCCCCTTCTTCTATCTCAGGGAGCTTTCTGTGCTTTGCTATAATATCTCCGGTTTCACATATATTGCCTACAACTGTTACATCCTCGGTCGCACCCTGATTCCGGGGCTGTCCGTTTCTATATACCTCAATTTCATGATGTGAGTCATACATAACAGGTCTTGCAAGTACGTTAAAGCCTATGTCTGTACCTACATATCTGTTTCCGTAGTTATCCTTGGTTGCGTAAACAGTGCCGAGCAATATTCCGCTTTCAGCGACGATGTACCGGCCCGGTTCGGATTTGAACAATATTTTCTTTCCGTATTTTCCTGTCCACTCAGCAAGTACGGCAGTAAGCTTTTCCCTGAAACTTTCCAGATCAAGCGCCGCCTGTCCCTCCTGCTTCCTGTAAGGTATTCCGAACCCTCCGCCCATATCTACAAAATCTATGTCTTCAAACTGCTCGGCTACTGAAAGCAATGATTTTACACCTTCAATGTATGAATCACCTTCCATGAACAGTGAGCCTATATGCTGATTTATTCCTGAAATTTTTAAATTATATTTATTTGCTATCTCCTTAACCTGGGGTACACAGTCAATATTAACCCCAAACTTGGTTTTCTTGCCGGCAGTTACAACCTTTTCGTGGTGTCCCGCACCCACTCCCGGATTAAATCTCACAGCGGCCTTTCCGCCCGGATTTATTTTGCCCAGAAGCTCCAGCTGCGAAAGCGAATCCACACTTACCAGAACCCCGTTGTCAACTGCATACTTAAGTTCCGCTTCCGAAACATTGTTCGGTACAAAGAACAATTCCTCAGGCTTGTAGCCTGCATGGAGTAAAAGCCTGATTTCACCGGCTGACATGGCATCGGCTCTCAAGCCTTCTTCCCTTACGGTTTTTATTATCTGCAGATTAGAATTTGCTTTAATTGAATAGTTAGGTATAAAATGCGGGTAATCCACTAGATTCTTCATATCTCTGCACTTTTGTCTCAATATTTTTTCATTATAGACATATAAGGGACTTCCAAATTCCTTTATCAACTTCTCAGGATCCGAGTTTCCGAAAAAATTCATTTTGGTTGAATAGTATTCAGTCATAACATGCCTCCATTATTATTTAGTATTTATATTTATAAGTTTTATTTCATTGGTAAGAGAATCCTTGATCAGGTCCACCATGTTCGAGTTCCTGGAAAACAGGCTTGTAGGGTTTGTCCCGTTAAGCTGGCCCGTCAGAACATTTTCCGAATCGGTAATAAGTCTTACACTTCCGGATTGCTTATTTGAAATATAACAAATCATGCCTTCGGTCCCAAGCTGCTCGGAGGTTATTATTACCACTTTGAGTCCCCTGTCCCTGGCATCGGAAAGTTCCTTCATAACAAACTCAAGCTGTTCCCTTGATGTGGAAATATATACCCTTTTTTGGGCCTGATTTATCAGGTTTTTCATTTTATCAAGTATCTGCCGGGTCCCTTTTATTGTGACAAAACTGTCACCGGAAGCATTAATCCGAGGAATTTCCTCCTGAATAACCTTCATGACACCTGCAAATTTTCTTTTTAAATTCTGAACCAGTTCTTCAGGGTCTACGGCAGTATATCTGGCTGTTTCGCCGTTAATTCTGTAGGCACCGCCCTTATCGGAAAGACCTGCAAGACCGAGATATGCGTTTGATCTTGGAATACCGGTTAATTTGGAAGCTTCATACCCAGTAAGCTCGCCTTCTCTGCACAGTGTTACATAAAGTATGGACTCATGTTTAGTGAAACCGGCTTGCATCAAGGCATCGATTATATCCATAAACGCACCTCCGTATGACAATAAATAGTGGTTCTATATAAAACCACTATATACTAATATTAAATTACTGTCAACCGTATGAGTATTAATTTACACAGAAAAGTGCACATATCAAGACATATTATGCCCATATACAGCATAATGTGAACAACTTACAGGTTCCATTTCAATTGAGAAAGCCCGGGGTATGGTAATTTAACATGTTGGCCGGTTAACATGCTTTTCCGGGTTACTTTCCTGGTTAAAATCTGGTTGTATAGACCATAAGGAACAACTTTAACTCATGTCTGTACAATCAATAGTGCTCCCGACCGCTATCCACCAATGGATTGCCTCCGAATTTCTTGCCTGAAATAGTATGGCCTACTCCAAGCACCTCTTTGCCGTCGCAGCGACTCGACCATCCGGGTCTCGCGTGCTGCTTAAATTGACCTCCTGTCAATTTCCCGGCACGATGCACTTGGAGTAAGCCTACAAATTTCAAGCAAGCTCTTCTAATCAGGCTTCTCATTGGTGGATACGTTCTCGCACACTATTGAAGCACGGTTCTTTAAAGTTGTTCCCGATGAGGCAACAGCTATTTATTACGGAAAGTACCTGCACTTTTAAACCAGCACAACATGTTAATTACCTATTCCGGGCTTAACTTATCAACGTTAGTCTTCCACGTATATTTTAAGAGATTTTGTCTCCAATTCGGCGTCGGAAATCCATAGCTTTTTCAACATCATAATTTCGTCATGGAGCCCTTCCCTGTTATTTCCGTTCACAGCATATTTTCTATTTCCGCTGCCGCTGTTTCTATATAAAATATTTACCCTGCAGCCT
>JAEVZU010000171.1 GCA_023392075.1 Bacillota bacterium
ACTGTTCCAGCAGTAACCTGATAAAGGGGGGCGTCTTTCTTTCTATATTCTCATGGACATTATATCCGGCAATTCTATGACAGGCAAGTCCGTCAGCTTTTGGACTTTATGTTCTGGCTGTAACAGCAGGCTTTCACATATAGATTCATGTGGCAACCAGGCTATCATAGCATTTTTACAACACCTTAGACCCTATGGCTTTGCGTCCCTGTCTTTAAACAGGTTTGCCCTTATCATTATTTAGTTTTCGAAAAACCTATATATAAAAGTATATCTTCATATGTGTCTTAGGTTCTTTTAATAGGAATTGACCATTTCCATACCAACTGACAGCAAAAGCCAATACCTAAATCCTTTTTGCATACTTATTTAATACATCGTAGATACACTCTATAGACTCATTACATCCGCTCATTTGCAGAACAACTCTCTTCCCATGTAGCCTTTTCCCGATTTTTTTGGCTGCCATTATTGTTGACGCACCCGCACCTTCTACCAAATTATGCGTGTGTGACATTGCCAGATAAATTCCTTCTCGAATCTCTTCTTCAGTCAACAGAATAAAATCCGTCAATTTATCTTTGTATATCTCAAACGGGATTTCATATGCCGAACCGGTAGCAAAGCCTCCGGCAAAGGTGTGATTAGGCGCTTGCATAATTGCCCCCGCCCTCCATGATAAGTATGCGGCTTTGGCCGAATCAGCCTGAACAGCATAAATCTCAATATCTGGGTTAACCGAGCTGAGTACTGTAGCGGCGGCTGCCAGCTCGCTACCTCCTCCAATTGGCAAAATGACAGCATCAATATCAGGAAGCTCCTTTAATATTTCTGTAAATTCAGTACCTACGCCATTGATTAAATGGGGCTCATTAGCTGCATGTATATAGTGCAATTTTCTTTCTTCCTGCAGCCTCATACATTCCTGTGCCGCCTGTTCAAAGTTTTCTCCGGCTTCCAGAAGATTTGCACCTGCATCAATGATTCTCTGATTCTTCTCCGGGTTGTTTCCCTTCGGTAAGACAATAGTTGCCTCAATCCCAGTCATTTTAGCAGCAGTAGCAATTGAAATCCCATGATTTCCCGTTGAAAATGTAACAACTCCTGTTATGCCCTGTTGTTTCAGATGATGCATGATATTAAGACCGCCGCGGATTTTGAAGCTACCTCCCGGCAGGTGGTTTTCATGCTTAATAAATATCTCTGCTCCGATCAGGTCAGACAGGCTCTTGTAATAAATAAGAGGGGTAGGATGAATAGATTGATAAACAACCTGTTCTGCACGGAACACTTCCTTGAGTGAAATTGGATATTCGACATTTTTAGTATTCATATTTACATTCTCCATATCTCTTGTATTGGCTTATTTATATTTGTATTTATCCTTCTGACCAAAGAATATCATGTCTGCGTATCCGGCAAGGATTCTTCCGGAATGATACACTAGTGTTTTCTGTTTTAACATGCGTACTCCTCCAGACAGTAGCTATTTTGCGTTTGCTTCAGACCATTTTGATACAGGTCGTAAAAATGATGTATCGGTCCGTTACCTTTTCCAATGGACAAGGAATGCTCAATGACTGTGGTTACATATTGTTTTGCCCGCGTCACCTGAGACATGTAATAGCTTCTTTATTTCTGAAATAGTGATATTTAACTCACCTAAGGCAAATTTATAACTCGAGTCATCCTGATAATTACGATATTCTGTCTCAATTGTCATAATCAAATACAGATATAAATCATAGAGCAAGGCACGTAAAGGAGCTTCCGTTCTTAAATCACGACCATATCCCTTCACAAAATCAGGATTGTAAGCATGTCTTCGAAAAAAATACTCCATTAACGGATCTCCCCATAATGATCTTTCAAAGTCAATGACCCCTGATAATTTTCCATTATTTATAAACACATTTCCTTCCCATAGATCCCAATGAACTAAAACCGGTTCTACTATTTCATCAAGGCAATCCTTTAATTTCTCAATCAGCATCCGGATTTCATCGTAAGCAACTCCTAAAGAAATATTAATCCTTTCTCCATCAAGCAGGATATCCTCAATCATACAAAGAAAAGTTTCTTTCCAAGACTTTTTCAATCGATCAGGTCTTCCAAGGTAGCCAAAATACTCCCCATTAATCTGATTAATTTCAAAATTCCATTTCCCTATCTCATATAAGATTTCCGACTGCTTTTTCTCGGGCATTGATTTCGCTTTTAACTGGTAAAAGCTACTCCCCGAAAGCAACTCCATAAAGAAATAAGGGGCATCACATAACTCTCTACTTGTATCATAAAACAGCACCTTAGGAACTAACACTTTTGATGTTTTTCTCACTAGAGTAAGCCCCAATACTTCTGCCTCCATAATGTTTTTTTCATACGTCATTATCATTGCTTCAGGTGATGGTGCTATTTTTAGTATAACTTCTTTGTCCTTAAATGATATCAAATACGCAACATTGAAGCATCCTTCTGTCAACTCCCTTATTAAAACATCTTCTTTTTGAATATCTTCTGAAAATGCACGTCCCACCATTTTTAGAATGTTGTCCTCAGTTTGTAAATTCTTTGTCATAATACCTTTTTACACTCCTTTCAGAGCAATTTCACTGCTTAAGTAGCCGTAACTAATACATATCCGCTTAAAATGGTAGTAGCTTTACTGTATTTTCACACCACTGCTATCCACATAATCTTTGCTACACTTACAAGAGTCATAAAACATTGTTTTGCACACTGAAATATGACAATGTACATATGAATTATAATCAAAAAATCATGGGGAATTTCAGAGCCGAATTGTGAGATTATAGCTTCTACAAATCCGAATCACAAATAAATCTATAGATTCATTAAATAATCTTTTAAAAACTAATATTATTTTTTAGCATCCTGAAATTATGAATTTCATCTATAAATTCTGAAAGCACCCATTTATACAAATCCTTATCATCATAGTTACGAAAACCACGTTCTACAATCATACCCAGACGCTGCCATATTTTATAAATTGAAATGCGGATTAATTCATTGCGTGAAAAATCAGTTTTTCCATAACCTATCAGGAAATCTTCACTTGTGACTCCAAAATCATGGAAATCATGATTCATCAGCGGATCCCCATACAAGACAGCCGCATAATCAATAAGTCCGTTCAAAGTATCATCCTTAATCATAAGATTGCCATCCCAAGTATCCGTATGTATACAGCAGGGGACAGTCACCTCATTTAAAACGTTTCTCTCTTCCTCGATCATTTCAAGCAGTTCTTGATGTCCGACACCAGGGATTTCAATCTGCCTGTCTGATGCATCCTGCAAGAGCATTTGGAATAAGTTCAGAATAAAATCACAGTTATTATCTCTGTGGGTTTCAGAGATAATAGGGATCCCAAAGTACTCCGCTTTCAATGAACTGATTTTTCTACATATAATACCAACCTGTCTTTTTATTTCAGCAATTGATTCCTTCGACGGCTTTTCTTTCATTGTCATTAGCGGACTTCCATCCACATAGCTCATAAAAAAGTACGGTGCCTTACATATTTCTAAGGAAGTATCCAAATATATTAACTTGGGTGCCGGTATGTCTATCTTTTCGTTAAAAAGTTTAAGCATAGCTACTTCATTCAACACATTGTCCTTTTCATGCCTCATCAGTGTTACAGATGGATCTGATCCGATCTTTAAAACCATCTTTTCACTATCACTACAGATAAGATAAACTGCATTACTCATTCCTCCGCCAAGTTCTTTAAAACTGAAGCTTTTTATAGACCTTTTCAAAGCCCTTTCCGTCATGCTCCTCAACATCTTTTCTTCCTGATGATTTTTTGATGCTGAATTAACTACAGTTTCTTGACTTAATGTCATAACTTCTTCCTCCTGTTTATCTTAAGCTGCCGTTAACTTTACTGCATGGTTTGTAAATATTGTGGTTTACTGTCGGATTAACTATAAGTTGTATCCTTGCTCATATTTATTGCATTGCTTTTTAACAAATTCAATCGTAACCTCAATTGCTGTACAAGTTAATTTCTCACAAGCATGTGGCGGATCGTTTTCATTGAAGCCATTCGGACGCAAATCATAGCATTTTAATGTTCCAAATTTTCCCGAAAACTCTTCAGCGTATTGATAGCAAAGTGACGCTATATCAGTATCAGATTTTTCATTCAGGCTGAAATAAATCCCAATAAACATTAAGGCTCCTTCAACCAATCCACATTGAGCCCTAAATCCTCCTGCTCCATGCAAACCAATCGCAGCACTTAAGGTTTGTTCTTCGAGATTAATTTGAAATGATTCACACAAACAAATTAACATCGTTCTTGCACAATTGATATCATGTTTCCAATACAATTCATGTACTCTTTCTTTAGTCGTTACTTCCATTTTTTACCTCGTTTTTTTATATTTAATACTTTCCACATCATAATAAACGATATTATCCTAGCTTATTTGGCAGTATTAAAAAATATTAAGTACTGTGCACAGCACATATGAAATACGAATGTCTTTTACAGGGTAAGCCAAATTTCAATAGCGTACCGTTGGCGTATTGTAATATACGTTCGAATGATAAATAATGGCTAAAACTTGCTGCATACAAGGTTTTCTTTATTCTTCGACATATTTTTTCTTCATTTTTCAACTGGTACTGTCTTCCATGCAGGTAGGATATGCTTAACGCCTGCATTCACTTCAAAATCTCTAAGAACGTTTGTAGCCTGTGTCGCGGTGCTTTATATCTGTGTTCTGTAATAATCAATATCAGCCTTTAAACATTCTTTGCGGGTTTCATGTGGAGACCATTCTCTTTCTACAATATAGGCTTTGCAGCCATGTGCATCGGCTATCTTTGTTAGTGCTTTCCAATCTACCAACCCCTCACCGGCAGCACAGTTAATCCGTTGCTGCTTTACCAGGATTTCTTTTTCTTCTGTACTAAAAATAGGCATTCCTTTTTCATCTTTTTTTATATTTTCAAAATCAATAGCGGCTTGAGGGCCAATTACTTTACTGCTTTCCTTTATATGAATTAACTTGAATCTTCCGCTATACTGCTTGATCAATTCAATAGGATCAAAACCAGCCGCAGCACACCATCCTGCGTCCAGTTCAAAACTAACCCATTTCTGGTCCGTCTCATACATCAGTGTATCAATAATTCGTTGTCCTTCACAAGGTAGAAACTCCTGAGTATGATTGTGATAGGTCAATACCAACCCTTTTTCCAAACACTTTCTCCCTAGATGGTTTAATTTTTCAGCAAATCTGTGTACTGCATTTTCATCCTTCAAATATTCCATGCCTATTCCAATAAACTTCATATCAAGCGCCATCGCAACAGGAATCAATTGTTCCACCATATCTGTCTGGGGAACATGAATAGATATAGGTTCCAAATGATATTCAGCCAATTGGTTTTTCAATTCATTTAGAGGAACTTGTAGGTCTAAACCAATCAATTCAACGCCATCACACCCCATCTGCGAAGCTAATCGAAGATTTTCTACTGTGTTATAATGGGCTCCTTCCATAAAGGAATACATCTGCATATAGAGCTTTCTCATTCTAATTCTCCTTTCGACTACTATCCATTTTGTAATGCGTCAAGTGCTTTTTCAATCTGCTTCTGTTCTTCAGCAGAGAATAGTCGCTTTCTTTCCTGTAATGCGCCATAAAGGAATTGGTCACTATCTCTCTCCAGAAAATCGTCATTTGGATATTGAGAAAGCAGCGCGATAAACTCGGCAGGTGGAAGATTGTTTACAAGCAACGTGAAGTCTATCGAATCAAGCTCTGCATCGGAAAGAATATCTAAGAGGTCGGCGAGGGAGCGAACTTCCCGCAAGATCAAATCTAACTTTTCTGCGCTGCTGTCAGATTGTAGAACGGCTTCCACAAGTTTTTGATACCGCCTGTCATCCATACGTTCTCCGTAGGAAAGGGTAAGCTGAGGCTCCTGTTCTGGAAAGGCTGGAACAAGGAACACTTTATCCAGAGTCCGCATTTTTACGGCGTTGTGAATTGTGGCAGCAAGTATGGGCAGGCTTAACAAGGCGTAGTTCTTGGAGCTCTGCGAAAGCTCCATGCATTGATTCAATGCTGCAATCGACTTTTCAAGGCAGCTTTGGATTTGGTCTGATTTTTTGTCATGGAGCAACTGGTATAAAGCATCCACATCAGCCTTTGTTAAATCCAGCCGCAACGGCTCTCGTTTTACCATAATCAAGCCTAGTGCAGACAAAAGCACCGGCTCAAACATATTCATGGGTACACTGCGATAATCCTGTGTCAAACCGCATAGAAGATGATGAATGTCCTGCGATACAAACAGTGTACAAAAGGCATTTTCAGCTTCCATGTAGCGTAAGTATCGTTCTATAAATTCAATACCATCAAGCTCCGGCCTACCCATGAAGGCTGGATAATCCACGGTAATGTGGATTTCGTGTGCAGTAAATTGCGGACGGTACAGCTTGAAAAAACCATTTATACCGTCTATTACGGTAGAGCGATAATAAACATTAGGAGAATCAAACAGTTGATCCACAATGAGTTTATGCGTATGCCGTGCGATCACTATCTTTCGGTGGATGAGCTTCAAACCCTTTTCAAAAAGCAAATTTAATGGCTCACTTTTTAGGGCGTTTACCGCCAGTTCTGGCGCAGGATAGGACTTCAACTGTACCCCAATTACAAAGATCACGGAGATCAGAATATCTTGAGCCTTTTCTATGCGGACAGAGTCGCTTTTACCTTTGTTCAACTTCTCTGTTTGACCAGCAAGAATGACTAGTATTTCCGTTTGTGTTTTTAGAATGTCTGTTTGTGAAAGTAAACCACAACTGCACGCTTCGTCAAGCAGAGATTGAAAATAGTATCTTTGATTGAGCCGTTCCTCAGCAATTGGATGCAGAATATCAAGCCTGTCCATCTAATCCGTCCTCCTTTTGCAGTTGAAAGCTATTGAATGAATGCTGTTCGTGAATGTGCCGCGCAAGTTGTGTAAGCTCTCTCCCGGCTAAAAGCTCCAACGAGCCATGACAGCCTTCGTTGTAAGCCTTTTTCATAAACTCTATGAGTTCATCATCGGTTATGACGTCCAAGGTATCATTTTTAAACTCATAAAACAGATCAATCAGTTCATGCAGCGTTTCTTCATAATTTTGCTGCGATATATATGGAGAATCGCAAAATGCTGCAATTAGTTTTTGTGGGACGGTGCCGCCAAACTCAATACGCCCTGTTTTTTTCAGTGAATTCACGCGAGTTTCCGCTAAGGCAATGGCCTGTTGTGCAGACAAAGCCAAGCCATACGCAGCAGTATCTTTATTGCACGAAAAGATTTCTTCTGCGGTTTGTTGCAGCATGAGAGTTCCACCGATCGTTACCAACTCAAGACTTTTGTTTTCCTCCTTCGGCATAATCATCTATCCCCCTAATTTGAACAACATATTCGCATAACTGCACTGTAAAAATCACATTACGGGCACACAAAGCTCGCAGTAATGCTGATCAACGAGTCTTTTTGCATAACGCTCCAGAATCGGTTTTGAAAAATCAAGCTCATATCCTTTTTCACAAAGAGCCGGAATCATCCTCCACGCACTCTGCACAGCCTGCGCTGTGTGAGGAATCAGCAATGTGGCATATTTGCCGCTGGGTACCGTCTTGATAGAAATTTCCTGAGATTCGCACTTAAAATTATCTTCCACGACCATGCAAACATCATAACGGCAGTTTTCTGCTGCGACGGTATTCATATCGTCGAGTGCCATACCTAAAATTACGGTATCTCCGCAGAAAAGCTGATTGTTTTGAAGCCATGTCTTGAATCGCTCCATCAATTCATGATTCTCAGGACCATAAGCTCCTGTACGCCTCATATAAATCACTTTCATGCAGGGAATCATCTCATCTTGGATGCTGATATTTTGCATCATTTTTACCTCCTGTCATTCTTTAAATAACTTTTGTCAGTTTGTTCTGTGTATACGTACAAAAAAATACAACATTGGAGTCGGTGGTTGCAAATACGTCACACTAATGTAGAGCATACGATGCAGTAGTATAGCTTCTTTCCCCTTATTAAGCCGCTGTAAGGTTATATATGCTCCTCCAAAATGGAATTGATTATCTGCTTGAAACCATATTCTAAAAAATCTTCCTCGGAAGTTCCAAGGAATGCGAACAGAAAACTCCCTTTTGTTTGAACAAGTGAAAGTAAAGAAGAAATACTAGACCATAGAATATAAACAGTTTGCATTGTAATAATATTATTTCGCACAAAACCATCGTTTTTACCTTGTTCAATAAAGTCAGCAAGTAGCTCGTTAATTTTTGTCCCAAGTGAAAGGACATTAGTAACAGTCGGGGATAGATTATCCAAATGTAATTTACTTGTTTTGCTTTCTGTTACACTTTCCAAAGAATGGGGACACTCTGCCTGGTATTTTTTCATGGCCATGCAAATCCCCTTATAACGCCTAAAAAAATCGTTGCTTTCAGATATCACATTTTCAATATCACATTTCAAAGACAGTAATCCCTTCTCAACAATATGATGAAGAATATCATCCTTGCTTTCGTAATAAGCATAAATAGTTCTGCGGCTATATTCGGAAACCTTTGAAATATCCTCGATTGTGGTTTGCGCGAATCCTTTTTCCGAAAACATCTTTTCAGCTGCCGTCAAAATTTTCTCTCTGTGCAGATCTGCAACAGCTTCTTTTTTATTTTGTCTCCCCACTTTTACACATCCATTCTATTTGGTATATTACGAGTATACTTTATGTATTTCAGCATGTCAACACATTTCGAGAAAAAGTACAAACATGCTGGCCTAATTATGCAGTAAGTGGATTCCTTGTGACACTACGTATCTGAGGACGGACGAGCTATTTTTCATATCCTGCCGTAGTTTGATGGAATAGTTTTCTTGAATCCAGAAGCTGATTTAGATTTTTCCGTTCGGTATTTTGATTGGACGCTGTTCGAGTACTTCGTTGTATGGTTTTGAATAATTTTACAAATCAAACAAATAAATATTAACATTTGATATCATTCGGCTAAAATACTCTCTATTATTTCTGCTAATCCCTTGTAATTTTCAACCATTGGCATATGGCAGGAGTTTTCAATAAATCTAAAGTCTATTTTTGAAACAATATCGTCATCAAGACATAAATCACTAATTCTATTGGCATAGAATTTTTGCCCTCTGTCCCCATATATTCCATAAACTTTAGAATTTATTTTTCTAATATAATCGGTATAGTTAAAATCCACTTGTAATTCCTTTTTTAAGCAATCACTATAGTATTTCGCCTCTCCCTTTATCATAGAAATGATTTTTTCACCATATTGTTCCATATTAGAAGGAAGCATCAAGTTTCGATAAAAGCTATTTGCAGGTTTCAGATTGGAGTCAATAAGAATTACTTTGTCACATCTTAACTTGAAATCTGCAACCAACTCTAATCCAATAATTCCTCCCATACTATGACCTAGAATAAAATCAAACCTTTCATTTCCATAAGTTGCATATATCCAATTTGTAATATCTGAAATGCTGTTTGCTTTTTCTAGAATATTATGTGGATATTCTACAAATGTAACATTATGTACTGATAATTCACATTTCAGTGTATCCCACACATCAACAGTGCAGTTTGCACCATACAAAACCAATCCTCTCATGAGAAAAACACCTCCACATCCTTAAATACTGTTAACTCCATTTTAGCCCACCTTAATGCCATTGTTAATTAACCTCATTTTTGTTTACTTAAAGCATGGTGGATTATATGTCACACAGTTTTTTTCAACCTCTTAAGCTCAGTCCTATATAAAACTTTGTGTCCCTGCCTTTAGACCCTTACATAACAATCTCATAACCATTGTTCTCTAAAACTTTTAACGCCTTCTCAAAATTTCTTTCCTTGATAAAAATATAATCTGTCTGATAGGTTGATACCGCGAAGATACTTATTTCATTTTCCGCCAGTATTGATGAGATTTTCGATAAGATTCCTATTAAAGAAAAATCCAGTACACCTTGAATGCGGAATCCTCTCCAGCCATCTTCCCGATCCAACGTATTATCAGGAACGTTTTTGTCAGTACATACCAGGGATAATTCCTCATCTGTTTTACTTAGAAAGTAGTACTCAGCCTTAAAATCAACCTGGCTAATATTTTCAATTTTGCATACGGTAAACACTTCTCTTAGCACATTAATTTTCATTTATTCACCCCTAATATAAAACTCTTTTTCTTTTCCATATGCTTTCATACATTCTCAATCTGATCATTTATATCAGACACTTGTATAGATTCAGAATATAAAACCATTACGGATTATACGGATTTTGGACTGTTGCGCTTTTGTGAAACATATCGAAGTATGTTTTTGTTATATTTTTCTATTCAAAAAGAATTCTATCACCTTGACCCGGAGGTGTGGAAATTACTAAAAACTCTATCTCATGATCAGAATTATTCATCATTTGGTGAGGAATTCCAGATAATATCTCTATACCTTCATGCTCATTTAATATAATAAGTTCCTTATTAACCTCTATAGCTGCTTCTCCTGAAAGTACAAAGAAAAACTGTTTTGCTTTCTGATGGAAGTGCTTAACTTCCGATGTTTTTGGAGGCATTTTTTCATGTATGATACTTAATTCACAATTTTTTACCAAATGCCATCCATCACATATGTTTCCCCAAATATAGTGTTCTGCATTAATCTTGCTGATTTTCAACTCTTATTCCCCCATTATAGACTTTATATCAATTAAAACCATGCATATCATATGGAATTTGGCTGTTATGCGTTAAACGAAGATAGCAAACCAGCACACCCCTGCATATTGCTTGTATTATTCTTCATCATAATAATCAACTTGCTGGCTTATCTTAAAAAACTTATTAATATTCTTGCCCAGAATTCCAACTTTTCCCGAATCAGGATAAAACGCTACATCAATATCGCTATGTGTGTCAAAATCTAAATATTCAAGTGTATCCGTTTCAGATGTATTTGTTAATTTATGAGCCCCCTTTTCATTCGCTGGAAAAAACAAAAAGTCACCAGCAAATACTTCTTTTTCTCCTGTAGGAGTTTTAAGAATTCCATTACCTTTAAGGATATAAAAGGCTTCTTCATTCTCTGTATGATAATGATATGGATATGCAGATTTCCCCGGAGGTATCAGATAAACAGATATTGCGCATCGCTGAGCATTACCATTTGATACCAGTTCGAGTTTAAAGTATTCATATCCGGCGTGTTAATTTTTATGTATAAATGGTATGTCCTGAACTTTAATTTTTATTATTTCATCCATCTACTCCGATTTTTTAGAATTATTATCATTCGCACTATAAAGTAACTGCATATTATATGGATTTTAGAACGTTGCGCTTTTTTAAAGATGCGAATTAAAAAATATGCTTATTTTGTATATATCATTGGTGTATACCTTATGCCATCTGTCAACTGCTCCGTATTTGCGTCAATAAAGCCCAAATGATGATAGGCTTCAATCGCATATGGAGAAGAATTAACTGTTATTTTGTTTGATGAACTGTTTTCTATAACTGCTTTAATGAGTTTTTTACCAATTCCTTGTCTATGGTATTTTCCATCAACAAAAAGCAGTGCAATATGATTTCCTTCATTTCGTGTTGCAATGACACCAAGTATTTTATTATTATCAAAAGCACCATATATAGTAAGGTTATCTATAAATTCTTGGCTGCCAATACAGTTTCTAAAAGTATTTATTCCTTCTTCAATATAATCGGGTGCTTCATACATCATAAAAACATTCAATACAAGTTTTAATGCCTCATCCATATCCGACTGTGCCAGTTTTTTTATAACCATTTTCTTTTCCTCCAATAAAAATGAATATTATTTGTTTCATCTATCGGTAATAAATTTGAATTAGTTATAAATCTTTTTTCATACATACGCTATTTTTATTACCTATATATGGTTCAAAATTTTGTGTCATGGTATATCCCAGACCATGATATAAATTAATTGCTTCATGTTGCTTTATTCCTGTCTCTAATACAGCATATCTGTACCCGTCGCTTTTACCCAATCTTTCCAATTCATTAACAACTAATTTGGAAAATCCCTGCCGTCTAAATTCTTTCTTTACAAATATCCTTTTTAGTTCAATAGAATCCATATGATGTTCTTTAAAAGCTCCGCAGGCAATAGGCACCTCATTATTATATATAATGATGTTACCCCGATAAATTAGACACAAAGAATGGCGGGATTTCTCCGTTTTTCTTTGTATCTTATTAAATTTTATTTAAGCCGCTCTGTTTTGTTTTTCAAATTCTTCAGGCGACTTATAGCCAA